>JAADHL010000315.1 GCA_013151875.1 Deltaproteobacteria bacterium | reverse complement strand
CGCGATATCCAGGGTAAAACGCGTGTCCCTTCCGAAGGTCCTGATCCCGCGCTCGCAAAGAATCACGTTCTCGTTACCCGCGGACGCGAGATATTCGGCGGCCTTCAGGTACTCGTCCAGGGTCGCTGCGAAGCCACGCTTCAACAGTACAGGTTTGCCGGTCAGCGCAACCTCCTTGAGCAGTTCATAATTGGCCATGTTGCGCGAGCCCACTTGCAGGACGTCGATGTGCTCCGCCATCAGGCCGACCGTACGTGTGTCCAGGACCTCGCTGACCGTGGCGAGGCCGTGCCTGCGTGCCGCGGCCTCGAGCATCAGCACCCCTTTTTCTCCCAAACCCTGGAACGAGTAGGGAGACGTGCGCGGCTTGAAGGCGCCCCCCCGCATGAAACCAACGCCCAGCCGGGCCAGCAGCGAGGCCACGCGCTCCATCTGGTCCTCGTCCTCGACCGAGCAAGGGCCGGCAATCACTATCGGTCCCGCTCCCACTTCGCGATCGCCAACTCGGACCACCACATCCCGGGAACCGGGCGTACGGGCCACGACCAGGCCCTTTTCCGCCGTCTCCTGCATCATGCCCAGGGACGCCCTGAATATCTCCTTGAACAGGTGACGGATCACGCCGTCAGGGCACGGGCCCTTGTTCGACTCGACTAGGCTGTCCAGCATCGCCTTCTCGCGGCTGGGGCTGAACATATCCATCGCGTGTTTTTCCTTGAACTCCCTGACCTGTCTCGCGACCTCGGCACGCCGGTTCAGCAGACCCAGGATCTCCTGATTCAGGTCATTGATCCGATGCCTGAGTTCCTCCAATCCGGGTTGCGCGTCCCGGTTCGAATCCCCGTTGCTCATATTTCCTCTTTCATTTTCCCCAAAAACTCGAACGCGGCGGCATGTTACCAAGTCGCGAAATAAAAGGTAACAAGCTGGAAAAAAGTAATAGTGTTCAAGCTGATTTCCTTTGCTATCATTGGGTCCGAAATTCATCGCCCTTTATCGACAGGAGCCTCGAAAATGCTGAAACCGGCGGAAAAAAAGAAGCTGGCGGACAAGGCTCGGGAGCTTCGGGAAAAAATCATCGAAGTGACCTACACCTGCGGCGGGGCCCACGTGGGCGGCGCCTTCAGCCAGCACGACATCCTGGTCGCCTTGTATTACAAGTATCTGAAAATAGACCCGAAACGCCCCCAGTGGCCTGAACGGGACCGTTTCGTGCTCAGCAAGGGGCACGGCGGGATTGGCCACGCGGTCATCCTGGGGGACAAGGGCTATTTCGACGAGGCGCTGCTGGACGACTTCAACAAGACTGGGTCGCCTTTCGGCATGCACCTTGACAGGCTCAAGGTGCCTGGGGTGGACACGTCGACCGGGTCCCTGGGTCATGGTTTTCCCATGGCGGTCGGCATCGCGCTGGGCGCCAGGCTTCAAGGCAAGAAATTCCGCACCTACTGCATGGTCGGGGACGGCGAATGCCACGAGGGTTCGGTCTGGGAGGCGGCCATGGCAGGCGGCCACTACAAGGTGACCAATCTCACCCTCTTCGTTGATCGCAACGGGTTCTGCCTCGACGGCGACACCGAGGAGATCATGACCCTGGAGCCCCTGGACGCCAAGTTCGAGGCCTTCGGTTGGCGCGCACTGACCATCGACGGGCACGACTTCGCCCAGATCGACGAGGCCATCCTGACGTCGCAGGCCGAAAAGGAGCGGCCCGTGGTCATCATTGCCAACACCATCAAGGGTAAGGGGGTCGATTTCATGGAGGGCCAGACAGCCTGGCACTACGGCGGCCTGGACGACCAGATGAAGGAAAAGGCGCTGAAATCCATCCGGGGAAAGTGAACCCGGGCGGGTCAATACCGCATTGGAGGAGTAGGAAATGGCCAAGGCTCAAGGGCTCACATGGACGATATCCGACGCCGACCACATGACCCAGGCCGAGATATACGGAGAGGTCCTCACCCAGATTGGAAAGACCAACAAAAAGGTGGTGGCGCTGACCACGGATCTGGCCAAGTCGACCAAGATCGGCAAGTTTCAGCCGGACATGCCGGATCGATTTTTCAATCTGGGGATCGCCGAGGCCAATATGATGGGCATCGCGTCGGGCATGGCCGAGACTGGGCTGATCCCGGTTGTGTCCACGTTCGCGGTGTTCGCTTCGCTGAGGGCCGCGGAGTTCGTCCGCACCGACATCTGCTACCAGCAGCGCAACGTCAAGATCATCGCCACCCATTCGGGTACTTCGTTTGGTCAGGCGGGCACCACGCACCACTGCACCGAGGACCTGTCGGTCATGCGCACCTTCGCTGGCATGACGGTCATCGCACCCGCCGACGCCCGTGAAACCGGCAAGGCGGTTGAAGCGGTCATCGAGCGGGACGGCCCCTGCTATATCCGCATAGGCCGCGGATTCGAGCCGCCCCTGTACAAGGACATGGACTTCGAGTTCGAGATCGGCAAGGCCAACCAACTGAAGGACGGGACGGACGTGGCGGTCATCGCCTGTGGTCCATGCGTGGTTCACGCGGTGGACGCGGCCCAGCAGGCCGAGGCGCAGGGAGTCTCGGTGCGCGTGCTGAACATGCACACCATCAAGCCCATCGACGAGGAGGCGATTCTGGCCGCGGTCATGGACACCCGCCGGGTCATTACGGTCGAGGACCATTCCGTCATCGGAGGGCTCGGATCGGCCGTGGCCGACGTGATTGCAGCCTCTGGCAAAGGATGCGCTTTCAGGAAGCTGGGCTACCAGGACGAGTACTCCATCGTCGGCTATCCGGACGACCTGTTGCACAAGTACAAGATCGACGCCGACGGTATCCTCGAAACCATAGGCGAGGTGCTCAAGGCCGATTTCGAGGAAGACGAAGATTGGGAAGACGAATGAAATGGGGTCTGACCCCGTATTTTCCTCTTTTTTTGAACTGAAGAGTGGCGACCAGAGGTGTCCAACGATGGCGGATAAAAACGAAGAGCTTCGGGCGAGGGTGTTTCTGAGGTCGGCGCTGCCCCTGGTCAAGGTGGTGGCCGATCAGCGGCCAATGTACCGACGCTTTCTTTTCAAGGCGGACGGCGTGGTCCAGTTCGCTGCAAAGGACAGCGAGCAGGCCGCCTTTGTCGAAATGGGCGACGGGACCATCGACGTCAAACAGGGACGCCACGATGCCCCCTCAATAACCCTGACGTTTTCCACACTGGCCGACCTGAATGCTTTCTTCGCGGGTGAGCTGAAGGCGCCGGCCATCTCGGGCATCACCGGCCTTCCGAGTCTGGTCAGGCTGTTGCCTTTCCTGCTGAAGCTCAAGATGCTGATGCCCGACGTCATCCCTGAAAAGCCGGAAGAAAAGGCCCTGAAGGTACGGATGCTGCTGTACATGGTCACTAATGCCCTGAGCCAGCTCAACAAGGGGGGCGACGAAGCCATGGTCAAGATGGTGGCAAAGAGTCCGGACCGGGTCTTTCAGTGGACAGTGGAAAACGGCGGACCCGCCGCCTACCTCCGGATGAAGGCAGGCAAGACCAAGGCAGGACGCGGGACGTACACCCGCAGGCGACCGTTCGTTCACATGATCTTCCCGGACAACGACGCGGCCTTCGACGTCCTGACCCAGAAGGTCAGCACCGTGGACGCGGTCAGATACAATAAACTGCGCATGGAGGGCGCCATGGAGGGCGGCAAGGAGATAGGCATCCTGATGCAGCGTATCGAGACGCTGACCACCGGGGACTGACGCCGACCGGCCCCATGGCCTGACATCTTTCATCGACCGAGGTGAGCGGGATGATCGCCGGAATGCTTGATACCGCAGGAAAACTTCTGAAACCCCCTTCCCTGAATGATCGGATCCTGGCCGACATGCATCTGTACGCGGTGCTGCCGCGGCTCGAGGAGCTGGTCCGCTTCGACGAGGAGGCCGCGTCCCTGGCCCGCGAACTGGACATGAGGCTGGAGTTCACGGTTCGGGGAGGTGGGCGCGTCGTGCTGACCTTCAGGGACGGCGCGGTCCATTCATCGCGCACGGGGGGCGCGAACGTGGGACTGTTTTTCCCTTCCTGCAACCTGCTGAACCGCATGTTCGCGGGTGAGAACGTGACCCCGATTCCATTCAAGGGCCTGACCAGAATAGGGCAACTGAAAAAGTTCACGCGACTGACCGAGATCATGACCGAGTACCTCAAGCCCTCCTCCGAGGCCATGGAGGACCCGGCCTTCAGGGCCAAACACGTCGAGATGTCCCTGATGGTTGGCCTTGCCGCGTCCGGAGTCGTAGCCGACCTGGACCCCAAGGCCCAACGCCTGGTGGACGTGCTGCACGACGCGACGATCCAGTACAGCGTGCTGCCGGACGGACCTAACGCTTACGTCAGCATAAGCCAAGGGACCATTCGTGCCTTCAGCGGCACGGTACCCGACCCGACTACCTCGATAGAGATCCGCGACGTGGACCTGGCCGTCGGTCTGATAGCCGGCGAGGTGGACACGTTCGCGGCCAACGGGTCCGGCGACATTAAGGCCAGCGGCGACCTGGCCGTGGCTGACGAGTTCAACGGCCTGTTTGATCGGGTAGGCCTTTATCTCAAGTGATCAGGTTGTGAGGAGGCGAGCCATGAGCCTTTACAAGTTCACGAAATCGAACCAGATGTTCCAGCGGGCCACGGCCGTGATCCCCAGCGGCATCTCGGGCAACAAGAATCCCGCGTTCGCGGTGCCGGGGACATTTCCCTATTTTGCGGAAAGGGGCGAAGGCTGCCGTTACTGGGACGTGGACGGCAACGAATACATCGATTTTCTATGCGGTTACGGCCCCATCATCCTGGGCCACAACCACCCTGCGGTGGACGAGGCGGCCCGCAAACAGCAAAAACAGGGCTCGGCCTTCAATCACCCGACTCCCAGATCGGTGGAGCTCGCCGAGAAACTGGTCGCCATGATTCCCGTTGCGGACTGGGTGGCGATCGGCCGCAATGGTTCGGACGTGACCGCCTATGCGGTGCAGGTGGCCCGCGAGCATACCCAGCGCAACAAGATCATCATGGCCAGGGGCGCCTACCACGGTTCCCAGGCATGGTGTCGGCATGGAATCGGTGGCCTGATAGAGGCCGACTACGAGCACGTGCACCAATTCACGTTCAACGACGCGACGGAACTGGAGGATCTGGTAAAAAAACACGAAGGGGATGTCGCCACGATCATCCTGACGCCGTATCATCACCCAGCCTTCGGTGACCAGGAGATGCCCGCCCCAGGGTTCATGGAGGAGGTACGGCGCATCTGCGACGAGCACGGGATAGTGTTCATCATCGACGACGTGCGCGCCGGGTTCCGCCTGGACATGAGGGGATCCAACGAGTACTTCGGGTACAAGCCGGACCTGATCTGCTTCTGCAAGGGCATGGCCAACGGTTACTGCGTGTCCGCGGCCTGCGGCAACCGAGAGTACAAGAACGCCGCATCGCGGGTGTTCTTTACCGGCACCTACTATACCAACGCCGTCGAGATTGCCGCGTCGATGGCCTGCCTGGACGAACTGGAAAAAACGAAGGCCATCGACAAGATGATGCGGATGGGGACCATGCTTCAGGAGGGCCTCAGGGAAAGGGCCAAGGCCAACGGCATCGAGGTGAACGTCACCGGGCCTCCCACACTGCCCTTCATGACGTTCGCGGCCGAGACCAACTTCCGCCGCAGCCAGCTCTTTTCCGGCGAGGCGGCCAGACGGGGCGTGATTCTGCATCCCCACCACAATTGGTTCATGATGGCGGCGCACGAGGAGTCGGACATCAGGCAGACCCTGGAGGTCGCCGACAAGTGCTTCTCCATCGTGAAAAAACAATTCGGGGATTAACATATGGTCGTTGCAAAGGCCCTTACGCGCGGGCAGGAGGCGGATTATGTCGACGGCCTCGTCTCGCGGATCGTAAGGGAATGCCCCAGGCGCCAGCCCACCAGCGAGGACGAACTGCGCGGCCACCTGATCATGAGGGGCGAATTCGACAAACTGGGCCTGGACACGAGGTTCCACCACTTCCGCTTCAACGACAACCTGTACAAGAACCTGGCCCTGCACTTCGGTCTGGGGGTCCTCGGCACCATGGTATCCGGAGTGGCGCCGATGGCCGGCTTCGCCCTGCACCTGGGCCCGTCAGCTTCCTATTGGGCCGACTCCACCCGCCGTGGCTACTACCTACGCAGGCTCTTTGAATTCAAGCCGTCGCAGAACCTCCTGGCCGTACTTCCCGCCGAAGGCGAACCTGCCTTGCGTATCGTGCTGGCGGCTCACATCGACGCCGCTTTCACCGGTTTATTGTTCGACCCGAAAGTACTGAATCGCTTCACCAGGGAGCCGCCGGCCTTTTTGAGTTTCACGAAACGCTCACTGGCCATGGCCACCCGCACGCAGGCGAGCCTGGCGGGTTTCGACCTGCTGCGCGCCGTTTTCGGACCGATCCTGACCCTGCCGCTGCGCCCGATCGAGACCCTGCTGACCATCCCGTCCGCACTCGCCTTTGCCCTGAATCTCCAGGTCCTGATACGCAACGAGATCGTGCCAGGCGCCATGGACGACCTCAGCGGCGTGGCGGCCCTGCCTCTTCTGGCCCGACGCCTGGCGAAACGAAAACGCAGGGACGTCGAGATCGTGCTGGCCGTGACCGGGTGCGAGGAGGCCAGCCTCGGCGGAGCGGACGCGCTGGCACGGGATATGGAAGGAGTGTGGGATAAGGACAGAACCGTGATCATAGGTCTGGACGGGATCTGCAACGGCGACCTCAGGTTCCTGGAGATCGAGGGCGAGGTGGTGAAGACGCCGGTGCCCGCATGGCTGGGGGAAACCGTCAGGAAGGTGGCCGCCTCCGAACCCAGGTTCGCGGAGGTCACGGGTTTCGAGGTGCCCGTGGGGGGCTCGGACGTCGCGGCGTTCCTGGCCAGAGGCTGGCAGGGGGTATGCCTTGCGTGCGTCGACCCCGAAATCGGCGCCCCGCGTCATTATCACCAGCCCAGCGACAGCCCTGAGAATCTTGAAACGGACAAGATAATCTACTCCATCGACTTCACCGAAAAGCTGGTGCGCGCCGTTATCAGAAGGAGGCTGGCCCGAAAAAAACGCCAGGTCCGACGTAATTCCGTTCCTTAATCATCCAGCGAGCCGATCGCCGCAGCCAGCCTCTCGGCCCAGGTCATTACCCCCGTAAAACCAAGTGAGGGCACAGGCAGCAGATTATGCGTCCTGAACGAAGGAAAACCGAATTCAACGAACGGAATCCCTGAACAATCCCCTTGCAGCGCGATCCGCTCCCAGGAGCTGCCTATGATCGCGTCAACGCCACGCCCGGCGCGCTCGGCGTTGATGCGTGCGTTCAGCGTCCGCACGCTGGGGTCGTGAAGCCGCAGCGGATCCGTGCTGGATTGCGCGCCTTCCTTTTGGCCTTCGGCCAGACGGCTGCGCCGCAGAGCGCTCGAAACATCGATACCCAGGTCCTCGACCAACATTCTCGAAAGGGGGCCCAACCAGTCCGGGGAGGCTGCCAGCACCACGCGTCGTCCCGCCAGCATTTGCGAGACGGCCCAGTCCACGCGACGGACCACCACGGGCAGACGCCGCTTTTCCACGTCGGCGACTCGATGGGACGCTCCAGCCGCCCGGGCGACCGTATCAAGCCATTCGCGCGTGCCCTCAATACCGACCGGAAGGTCCGTTTCAACCACCGTGGCGCCGGAACGTTCGGCCAACACGCGAGCGGCCTCGACGCCCTGGGGCAAGGCTACCAGCAGCGACGCGCGGGCAGCCTCGGCCAACCTGGCCATCGGCGTTGAGGACAGCCATGTCGCGACGGGCGTCAGGCCCAGGTCCTGAAGCATTCCCTCCAGTTCGGCCGTGTTTCCTTCCTGATCGCCCTCGTTTCGTTCATGAAAATAGCCTATGACCGCCGCGCTTTCGGGGATCAGCCCCCGGGCAAAGGCTGTGTCCGGAAGCCGGCCGGCAATCGCGGACAGCAAACCCCTGAACGCCGTATCCTGGTCCCGGACCAGATAGCGGCTGGACGCCGCTACGGTCGGGATTCCCGTGGATTCGGCCAGTTCCGCCGCGGAAGACTTGAGGTCGTCCCCAGCGATGGTGATCCGAGACAGCTCGGCCAGCACTATCAGGCCGGGGCGCCACGCCTCCAGCAATCTATCGACGTTTTCGCGAATGACCGAGGCGAGGCCCATCGGCGCCAGCGTATAGTCGGTGAACGTCGTCATCAGACGCGTACCAGGGCCGCTTCGTATCAGGGTCTGACCCCAGTCATGTATTCGGTACGAGTCCCGGGCATGCTCCTGAATGCAGGTGCTGCCGCAATAAATCAGCGCAGCGTCCGGTATGGCGGCCGCGGTCAACAGGACTCCGTCCACGAACGTCGGCCCCAGACGGATGGACCAGTCATGCGGGCTATCCGTCATCTTCCCCCTCCTGGGACCACCATTGACGGCCGTACAACCGAATACGGGCCCGTGACAGCAGCCGGCCGAGCGTTCGAGCGGCGCCGGCAAGGCCGGGCTGAAAGTCGCGTATCGAGATCGGCGACGCCCCTTCACGCTTTACGTGTGTCGTGTCATCCAGGTCGCACCATACGAGGTCCATGCCGTGTTCCCGGATCAAGGGCATGGGGTCGGTTTCCGGATCGTATTCGACCTGGCTGATGCGATCTTCGTGGTCGCCTTTCATGGCGCCTCCGGCCGCGTTGTGCCCGGCCAATACGACGTTCAGCCCAAGGTCGGCCAGCACGAGTCCCGGATCAAACCCGAAGAAAAACGATGGAGAGCGCAACTCGGCAACGGTGCCCCTGTCGGCTATCAGACCGGCGGTGATTCCCGACGCCTCGCGCCGCAACCGTTCGATGTCACCGGCAATTTCTTCACGCCAACGCGCCCAGTCATCGTCACTGGGCCGCGGCAGGCCCAACGCATCGACCACGGCGTCAACCCACGCGCGGGTTCCGGCCTCGCCGTATGGAGCCGGCGGCGAAAGAACCTCGAAGCCTTTATCGCGCAGGACCGGAACAATGACCTGCTGAACCGGGGTCCAGGGGGACGCAATCGTCACCCTGGCGCGGGTCGCCTGTTCCGCGAGACCGGGAACGCATCCAGGCAGAAATGAGGCCGCCACCCTTACGCCGACGCGGGCCAGCAGGTCTTCCAGTTCGACCGACACCCGACTTCCGGGCCAGTCGAAACCGACCAGATTCACGGTGTCGGGTAAAGGTTCCACGGTTCGGTCCCCGGCCTCCAGGAACACCTCCCACCAGTTGCGGCCAAGGCTGTCGCTGAAACGGGGCATGGGGGGTTTGAGGCACGTGACCCGACACCCCTGCCGCTTCATGATCCGGCAGGTGCCGATGACATCGTCTCCGACCACATGCGCATCGCACCCGGACAGTATCCGGACCTCCTCGTCGGGATGCTCCTTCAATGTATCCCCGACCACGTTCTCGAGGCGTTCGGTGCCGCCGAAAACCGTGGTCGCGTCATCGGTGTCGGTCAACCGCATCTTGCGAATCAAGAAATCCCGGACCCCGGCTCGGTTCGAGTAAGGCGACGGTCCGTGTCCAAAGCGAGGCGTCAATTGCCCTTTCGTTATCTGGCACTCACGATTTCCGTGAAATACTATCGGTGACTGCTCTCCGAACAGCGAGTACAGGATGAACAGGTCCTTGTCCCCCCAACTGTTGAAGAACCGGCTGGGCATGATGTGCCAGGGATGGCCGGTCCGAAAGCAGTGGTCCACAAGACTCTCATCCGACAACGTGGGTCGCCGGTCCTTATCGTCCGGGGTCGGGCCGTCCGGACCCGGACGGTCGGATTCCTCATCATCCTCCGGCGCCGGTCCCCACTGCATGAGATCGTGCAGGCTGAGCGCCAGGACCAGGGCCAGTGCCCGCTCGGCGCCTTCCAGGCGCGGGCCGGGAGTCTTGGGTTCAACCCGCGTCAACGCGCCCAGCGTCGTGGTCCTGAGCGTCCGTTCATCCCGTCCAAATCTGCCGGAACCGTCGAACAACAGGTGCGCTGC
>JAADHL010000323.1:10220-16245 GCA_013151875.1 Deltaproteobacteria bacterium | reverse complement strand
CACCAGCCGATCGACCTCTGCAATCCTGGCCTCCGCGAGTCGTTGCAGCGTCCGGTATCCCGTAAGAACGATTGGATCCGCCAGCCGGTAGAACACCTGGGTGCCCTGCTTGCGGTGAGCCACCAGCCGAACCGATTTCAGCACCTGGAGATGCCGTGAGGCATTCGCGACGGTGAGTCCCGTCTCACGAGCCAGTATCTCGACGTTGCGTTCGCCCTGGGCCAGCACATCGATGATCTCGATGCGCTTGGGGCTTGAAAACGCGGAGGCGATACGTGCGAACTGCTCGAATACTCCATCCTTGAAATCCCGTGCTTTCATCCTGCTTTCCTCAAACAACGGCGCGGTTATTCAAACGATAAATTGAATACTAGATAATAAACCGCTTGTCAATCGCGCCATCCGAAACAACGGTCTGTGCTGCAAGCGGTTTTCACGCTGATCGCCCGCCATGTTTTCTGGAAAGAAACGAGAATACAGCTCGCACGAACAACCTGAGCGGGGGCACACATGCAACAGACTAACTGACTCAGATGTCGGCAAGGTCCTTGCGGATCTTTTCCCCGTAGCGGGCCACCCTCTTCGGCTGGTCCATTATCATGTCCAGCTGCCGCGTGTGCATGACCATGTATCCCAGCACCCTGAGTTCGCGGAGCATCGCCTCCTCTTCCAGGCCCTCCACGCGGGCGCGTAGGCTGTCCATGTTTACCCTGATCCTGTAGCCGCGTTCCTCCAGGATGTCCCCTATGAAACGCGTGCGGGTTACCCGTCGGTCCAGGTCGGCGGCGCCGCCTGAAAACGAAAAACTGGCGTAGTTTTCGGCAGCGTCCTCCCCCACGAAGGCGTCCACGGTCGTAAAGTGAAAGCCCATGCGCGACTGCACGTTGACGTAATGGCGCGAGATCATGAAATACGTCTTGTCCTTTGCGGGTGACTTCAGGTGCACCCCCAGTTCTGGGTTGGCCGTGGCCTCGAACAGGATCGACGCGAACCCCCTGCCGCTGATTGCCGGAGGGCCTTCCCAGGGAACGGCGGTAAATCCGGCGGTGAGGGCGCGCATGGGGCGGCACGCGATGTCCTTCATCTTGACGTATCGACCCTTGACCTCGTGACGGAAGCCATCGTCCAGGTCGATGACCCAGTAGTGCATGGGCACGTCGGTAAAGAGCTGTTTCGCGGCCCTTTCGGGGAATCGATGACGTTTGCCGAATTCGAACATCTCTTTTACGGACATCTCGTGGCAGTACCGGATGATGTCGTGCATGCTGCGACATCCGGACGCCTGGAAATCAGGGGATTCCGGGTTGATGAGAGTGAGCGGCGCCACATGGTTCAGCACCCCCTGCAGGGTCTTGTAGATCCTGCTGCCCTCCATCAGGTTGGAACGCGGTCTTGACCTGGCCATGGCTGCTTCGTCGCGCCCCCGGTACACGGACAGTCCGTCCGCGTCCACCGTGACCTCCATTCCGTCCTCGATGGCGTCCACCGCGTCTCCAAGATGGAACAGGGCCGGAATACCGTACTCACGCGATACGGTGGCGAGGTGCCCCTCCAGAGTGCCCTCGCGCGCCAGGACAGCCACGGCCTTGCCCAGCAGCGCGGCCCTCTCTGGGTCGGGGCGCGAAAGGGCCAGCACGCAGCCCCGGGGGAACTCCTTGGCGTCGGAGTCGTTGCGGACCCATCGCACGATGCCGCTGGCCACCCCCGGGCTGGCGGCCGATCCGCCGCGCACCAGCGCCCTGCCGTCGTGCTTTCTGGCGGGGACCCCGGAGCGCACGCTGTCCAGACGGTTGAGGGGCCTGCACTGAAGGATCAAGATCCTGCCGTCCCTGTCCAGGGCCCATTCGACGTCGCGCGGCGATCCATAGTGCTCCTCCAGGCGCAGCGCGATCACGGCAAGCTCGACGGACTGCCCGTCCGTCAGGACCGGACGTTCGGCCCTTTCTTTATCGGTAGCCAGACGCTCGACGCCGCCCTGCGGGCTATTGACATGGCTGACGTGCTTGGGTTCGACCTTCCTTTCCCTGACTCGCGGCGGTTCCTCCCGAGCGACCACGTACAGGTCGGCGGGCACATCGCCCTCGACGACCCCCTTGGGCAGGCCCAGGGCCGCCGTAATCTGGACGTCGATATCGGAAGGATCGAGGGGATTGGCCGTGTACGCAACGCCTCCCCCAGCGCAGTCCACCATTGCCAGGCAGCCGACGCACATGGCCAGGTCCGCGTCGCGCAGCCCTCGCTGAAACCTGTAATGCATGGCCTGGGGCGAGTACTTGCTGGCTACAACCTCTTTATAAGCATCCACGATCTCATCGGGGGGGACGTTCAGCCTGCTGAGGTACTGGCCCGCGAACGACGCCTGGGCCGTGTCTTCGCCGATGCCGCTGGATCGCAGCGAGACCCTGACGCCGGACGCAGTTTCCGATTCGAGCTTCCGGTAGGCGCCAAGGATTGCCTCGCGCAGGTCGTGCGGGACCTCCGCGCCCATTACCAATCGACGCAGCGAAGAGCTCATCTCGAACAACTGATCCGTCGTATGCGGCATGGTCACGAAGTATCGTCGGTCGATTTCCTCTTGCAGCCCGTTGTGCTCGAAAAACGCACGGTACGCGGCGGCTGTGATCACGAACCCGGGGGGCGTCGCCAGACCCAGGGCGTTGCGCACCTCGCCCAGGTTGGCCATCTTTGCGCCGACCGTGTCGGAGGATTCCCTGCCTACGTCGTCCAGGTGGACCACGAGGTCGCTCATCACGGGGGCGGGGCCGCGCATTACCGTGCGTCCGATCTCCTCCTGGATCGCGTCGAATCGTTCGAAGAGGTCGCCGTGCCTGCCGGGTCCCAGGGCGTCCAGTTTCTCGATCATCAGGCGGACGTTGTCGGCCAGGGCGGTCATGCGGCTGCGTATGAAAACCATCCCGAAGACCCGGCCGCTCTCCAGCGCCGATTCCATCTCGGACATGGTTTCGAGGCTGCGTCGGTTGGCCGACAGAAGCTTGATGAAGTCTTTGTACCTGGACCTGAATTCGGCGCGCAGGTCGGCCATCTCGGCCTCGGTAAGCGGCGCGCGGCCGCGGTGGAACAGCGTCTGCCTGAACCTCGCCGCCAGCGCCTTGAATTTCTTCCCAAGCCTTTTCATTCCCGCCTTCCGAAGGATCGGATTGTGACGCTAGGTCCTGAGGTTATCGGGGAAGCTGGTGGGTCTAGAAGGACTCGAACCTTCAACCAACGGATTAAGAGTCCGCTGCTCTACCAATTGAGCTATAGACCCGGCAAGCCAAAGAGCGGACGGATTATAGGCATGCAGGTCATCGGGATCAAGAATTTTTACGCTGCCTGCAGAGCCATCATATCCAAATCAAGTTTGGTAGTGGGGTTATCGAGTGCGGAATCGGGTACGGGCCGGGGTTTCCCTTATTCAAGCGAAACGGATGCAACGGGGTTTTCAAGGTTGTCAAGACTCGAGAACTTGATCACGTCCATTGCCACGGACACGGCATAGTCGTCCATGAATATTGAACGTTTGACGGTCGAGGTCGACCCTGACCACCACTGACCACACGCCTGCCCGTAGTATCCCGACTGATCCATGACGGCATGCGGGATCCCGCCCTGGTACTCAAAGCCGTCGTTCACCGTTACCCTGTAGACCATCAGACCATTGAAGGTCATCTTGTCTCCGTAATCTGATCCACCGCTGCTTTCCTCACACACGATCATGGGAATCGCAAGCAGGTCCTTGGGCTTGAAATAGTTGAAAGCCAGATGATTCGTGGCGGCCTCGGAGGCAGTGCCCCTGGTCCCGATGATTTCCTTGTGCTGAAGCTTTGGGTCAGTGATTTCCGTCACGTCGAATACCTGCAGCATGATCCCCTGGAACCAGGCAAAGCTGCCCGTGTCATCGGCATCGAATCCGATGGTCAGCAAGTGGGTCGAATCCATGAAGTGCATGTAGGTCGAGTATCCAGGGATCTTCAATTCGCCTTTGACCACAGGAGCCGTAGGGTCACTCATGTCGATGACGAAAAGCGGATCCGTTTTCTTGAAAGTCACGATATAGGCCAGGTCGCCCCCGAATCGGACGGACCGGATGTCCTCCCCGGGTGCCAGCCCACTCAGCATGCCGACGACCTTCAGTTCGTCACCGTCCGGTTCCATGACTGCCACCGCGTTGTCCGTAGGTCCCGGCAGGTGTCCGGATGTGGTGGCGATTTGAAGGCGTCCGTCGCGTTCGCTCATGGAGAACTGGTTCAACACCCTTCCCTTCACAACGCCACTGGCCTGGTACTTGGTTGCAGGCTGTTCGGCCGACAGCAGAAACTTGTGAACGGTAGTGGCTTCCGGGTCTTCCTGCATTCCGTCAAACCACTCCATGCCGTATTTTTTTTGGTGTCTCATGGCCAGGTACAGGGCCTGCTTTGAAGAGTACACGGCGCCAGGTTTCGATCGGATGGTGGTTGCGGCCATTGATTCCTGCGCAGTCATGTCGAAGGACAGCAGGGACAAAAGGCTCATCCCGTCATTCGTGCCTGAGAGCAGGTAGCCTTCGCAGTCGGCCAGTGGATTGCTCAGAGTGTGAGGGCCGCCCTCCATGTACCAGGTGTCCTTCACGCTTGGTATCCAGGACATCATGTCTGCATGCATTATCTTCGCTACGTTCTCCTGGAACAGGGCTTCGAACTCGGCTTTGACATCGGGACCGTGCAAGCCCAACTGTTCGCCACATCTGGCGTGAGACATTGCCGACACGACGCTGTCGGGGGCAGTCTTCACGAGCCCTGGCGGCAAGACCACGGGATCCCGGAAGTAGATCACGGAATAGACGAAATCGTTGATGCGCCGGGATGTAAGATACGAACCCGTAATCTGGATCTCCCTGGTCTTGACGGGGTTGGAGCGGTCCTTGATGTCATATACGGTGATCTGTGTATCGTTGCCGTCCCCGGTGAACTCGCAGTCGTATCCGTAGGTGCACTGTTGATACATGAATCCACCTTGGTAGATGCCCACCGACGAATAGACAACGGCTACGTCCTTGTCCACGAACATGGCAATGGGGTTTCCCTCGATGGGCGTGGACGACAGCACGTGCGCCTGTTCGGGCGGCCATACATCCAGGATCTGGAGACGCTTGTCGGCCAGGATGTAAATCCACTTTCCATCGTTCTTCAGGTAATCGGCTTCGTCAACGCCTACCACCTGAACGTTGGTTGTGGAGTACTCCGTGGCCCCTCCCGGGTCCGAAGGGCTGGATGCGTCGTAGGCGGCAACGGAATCATAAACTGACCCGTAATCGGGATGGCCGGTCGGACAGGGAAAGGACCAGTTCTTGGCCGAGTACCAGGCCGCTTGCATCAATTGCGTCATTTCCTCGATGGCAGCCAGTTTCCACTGGTCGATTATGTCATCGCACGTAGACGCGGTTTTAAGAGCGGCTGTCACCGACCCGGCACCAGTTGGAATACCCGCATCGAAATCGGGCTGATTCCAGGGTCCGGTCGTGACCTTTGGTCCCTTATCCTCCGGCCCGTTGCCGGGGTTTTCCCATTCGCCGACTTCACCAGCCATCCATGCATCACCACCAGCCGGGACATTTCCTCCACAACCAGTGACGGATACCAATGCGACGCTGATGATCAGGATCGTGGTTGCGACATGTGCTTTCATGACTCCCCCCTTCAGGACTGGTTTCAGGCTTGTGAAAAAAGTTTAGGGAATTTCATCAGGACGCATCCAGTCTGAATTTGCGGACACTCTACGAGGGTTGATTTCCGGGAGGATTCCGACCAACGATTGACGCCCCGGCTTTCAAGAGAGAACAAGGGCGATTCTTGCTGCAACACGCACGAGAAGCAGCCCTTGGTGAGGGCTTGAACACGGATCATCCCCAACGGGACCGACTCATCCCTTGCCTGGATGCTCTCGCCTGCATGACCGCAAGTTCCTGTCCGATCAAGGCGAGGGCAGTTCCCCGCCGGCGGCCCGGCGCAGGCGATCAAACCCCCGATACCAAGCGAAAAGGGCGCCG
>JAADHL010000323.1:0-10168 GCA_013151875.1 Deltaproteobacteria bacterium | reverse complement strand
AGGTGGTCGTGGACTCCTCGTACATCCGAGTGACCACGCGCAGGGCCTCCTGGGCGGAACGCACGGCCCTGCGATTGGCCTCCAGAGACGTCCTGGCCGTGCGGAGATCGAGCCATGCCTGTCTCACCTCCAACAGGACCCGGTCGCGCAGGCCCGCAGTGGCCGCCTCGGCCCGATGCATATCGGCCTTGGCCGCCTTGAAATCGAACCAGGAGGCGCCCCAATCCCAGAAATTCCAGGTCAGGAAGCCGCCGATGAACCAAGAGTTTTCCCGCTGGAAACGGTTGCCTTCCTGGTAGGTATAGCGAAATGAGGCCGACAGCACGGGCAACAGGGCGCCGATGGCGACGTGCCGTCCCGCTGCTGCCGCCTCGGCCTTTAGGCCGGCCGCGCGCAGTTCAGGCCTGTCGGCAAGGGCCTTGTCTATGACCTGCTCCTCCGTGAACGCCGGCTCTGGCGGGGGGTCGGGCCAGTCCCCGGACAACTCCAATGGCTCGTCCATCGAAAGACCCATCAGAACGGCCAGCGCGGACCGGCCCAGGGTCACGCGCGTCCGGGCCTTGTCGCGGCGGTCCTGCGCCCGGGCAAGGGCCGTTTCGGCCCGCAACACGTCTGACATGCCCACCAGTCCCTCATCGTGGTAGCGCCGCACCGCTTTCAGATGGGCCGCCACCGCCTTTACCGAAAGATCGGCGACATCCGCCAGCCTTCGAGCCGTAAGCAGACCGAAGAATGTGTCCGCCACGGCGCCTTCCACGTTCATGGCGGCCGTATCCACGGCCTTTTCAGAGGCCCGGGCCAGAAACGTCCGCGCCTGGTACCCCCCATACAGCGAGTACAAGGGGGTCAGGGGCTGTGTCACGCTCAAGGACACGGCCCCCGTCGTCTGATTCAGGACGGTGGTCGGGGGGATCCCGCCGGCCGGTATCTGGGCGGTAATCGCCTGCGGCAGCACGCCAAGGAGACTCGATGCAATATCAACGTTGGTCGGCGCGTCCCACCGCTGAATGCTCCCTTCGATGGCCAGTCTGGGCCCCATGCGGCCAAGCGCGCCCCAGCGTTCGGCCCGGGCGCGATCCGACTGGGCCCTGCCCGCCCTGACACCGGGCGCGTGATCAAGGGCGAGCCGAAATGCCTCCTCCAGGGTGACCCGGCGCACGCGAGGGGCCTCCTGTCCGGCCGCCGGACCGGACGCCAACATCGTTGTAAAAATGATTACGAGCCTGCCTGTATGCATGTAGGACTCCTCGGCCGTCAGGCCAGGCGCTTTCTGAACCGCCCCACGGCCAGTGCAACGACGGCCGGACCGAAGGCCGCAAGCGCCACGAACGGGATCCAGAGGTCAACCACGCCGGCACCCTTCAAAAGGACGCCGCGCAGGATCTCCACGAAGAAACGGACAGGATTCAACCAGGTCACAGGCTGAAGCCAGCCCGGCATGTTTTCGATGGGTGTCATGACCCCGGACAGAAGGATGGCCGGCATCATCACGAAAAAACCGCCCATGATGGCCTGCTGCTGCGTGCGGCTTACCGTCGAGATGAGCAGGCCCACGCCCACGGTGGACAACAGGTAAAGGCAGGTGCCCAGCCCCAGGACCGCCAGCGACCCGCGCACGGGCACATGAAATACCCAGGTTCCCACCACCAGCGCCAGCAGCACGTCGAACAAGCCGACAATAACGAAAGGCATCACCTTGCCAAGCAACAGCTCCGAACGGCTGATCGGCGTCACCATCACCTGTTCGAGCGTGCCCATCTCGCGTTCCCGGGCCAGGCCCATGGCAGTGGCGATGGTGGTCACGATCAGCAGGACCATGGCGGACACTCCGGGCACCATGAAGATGGCGCTCCTCATGGCCGGGTTGTAGAGGACCCTCGGCGCTACTGAAATCGTTGGGACCCGTATCTCGGCGCCGGCAGCGGCGGACATGGCCGCCAGGCTGGGCAGTTGTCGCCTCGCGGACACCAGGTTGAGGTACGTGGAAGCGGCCGAGGACGCATACCGGCCGATCACGGGATTGGTGCCGTCCACCAGCACCTGGACGTCAGCCGTGCGGCCCGACGCCAGGTCGCGCGCGTAACCATCGGGGATGACCAGAACGACCTTGGCCCTGCCGTCGCGGATATCATCCCCTGGCCGGCGGCAATCACGGGCGGGCCCCACGTCGATAAAGGTCCCGTCCGCGAGCAGGCCCTGTCGCAACGCCCGGCTGGCGGCCGTCCGGTCGGAGTCGCAGGTCGCGGTCTCGATGCGATCCACATCGTAGTTGGCCGCGAATCCCAAAACGAAAAGCTGCAACGTGGGCGCCAGGATCAGCAGGGCCATCATGCGCTTGTCGCGCGTCATCTGCCGGAACTCCTTGCGCATCACCGCGTACAGCGCGGAACTCATGCAATCCTCCTGCCGAAACGGGCCGTGGACAGAACGATCATCACGGCCGCGAACGCAGCCATGGCCGCAAGTTGCGGCCACAGGACGGCCAGCGGCGCGTCCTTCAGCATCACGCCCCGCAACAACTCCACGTAATATCTGGAAGGAAAGACGGAAGCGATCACCTGGAGCGCCAAAGGCATGTTTTCGATCGGGAACAGGAACCCAGACAGGAGCACGGCCGGCAGCAACGACGAAATCGCGCCGGCCTGCGTGGCCACCTGCTGATTGCGCGCCAATACCGAGATGAACAGCCCCTGGGACAGGGTCCCGGCGAGGAAGAGCAGGGTCCCGGCCGCCAGCAGGGCCATGTGGCCCCGCACGGGCACGTCAAAGACGACGGTGCCCACGGCCAGGACCAGGAGGGCCTGCAAGAGACCTATGGCCAGGTAAGGGGACAGTTTGCCCAGCACGATCTCCAGCCGACCGACCGGCGTGGCGAAGAGCTGCTCCATGTTTCCGCGCTCCCATTCCCGCGCCACGGTGAGGGCCGTCAGCAGCACCGCAGCGATGGCCAGCACGTAGGCAATGAGTCCCGGGACCAGGAACACCGCCGAGCGAAGCTCGGGGTTGAACAAAGTGCGGACCCGCCCTCTGATGGGCACGACCATCGCGCGTGGCAGTCCAGACGCCGCGGCGCGGATCGACGCGGAACGCACGATGGCGGCCGATGACCCGATGACTGACGACGCCCTGCCGCCGTCGCTGCCGTCCACGAGGACCTGCAGCGTCACCTGCTCGCCCCTGGCCAGGGACTTCTCCATGCCCCGGGGCAGGATCACGGCCGCGGCGGCCTCCTGGCGTCGGAACAGTCGGTCAGCGTCCTCTGGTTCCCCAGCGTCGGCTATGGCGTCGAACTCGCCCGAGGCCGTAAGGTCGCGCGCCACCTGCCTGGAGGTCCTGGTGCCGTCCTGGTCGATGATCGCCACGGGCACGTGATCCAGGTCGAAGCTGACCCCGTATCCAAACACGATGATCAGCACCACCGGCATGCCCAGAGCCAGGAACAGGTTGCTCGGGTCACGCACCACGTGCCAGGTTTCCTTGCGCGCCATGGCCCCGGTCCGTACGGCGAACCGGCGGAACCGCGGGACCTTCCTGGGTGTGAGCGGCCTGGAGGTCGACGATGTCATTGAGCCTCCTGATCCACGACGGCCCTGAACACGTCGTCGAGGGAAGCCTCGGCGGCCTCAACGACCGCATCCGGATCAGCGGCCAGGGCCGATTCAGCAACGCGATCCCTGCCCGGTGATGGGTCGTATCGGACCCGCAGGCCCGCCCCGATCCGCTGGATTGTCGCCAGTCCCTGTATGGCGTTCAGGGCCGCGGTCACGTCCCCACGTCGCGCCGTACGCACCTCGAAGAGGGCTCCCGGGACATGATTGGCCTTGAGCGCCGATGGCGTGTCCAGGACCTTCAGACATCCAGCCACCATCAGGCCCACGCGATCGCAGTACTCGGCCTCGTCCATGTAGTGGGTGGTCAAAAACGCGGTCGTCCCCTGCGCCACCCTCCTGCGCACCAGAGCAATGAAATCACGTCGGGACGCCGGGTCCACGCCGGCCGTGGGTTCGTCCAGGAACAGGACGTCCGGATTGTGCAGGAGGGCATTGGCCAGGGCGACGCGTTGCCGCGCGCCACCCGGAAGGCTCGACGTCAGGGACCTGCTCCGGTCGCGAAGCCCCAGTTCGTCCAGAACCTCGTCAATCCGGGACCGCAGCGCCCGGCCCGACAGCCCGTACGCCCCACCAAAAAAGTCCAGGTTCTCGAACACGGTCAGGTCGGGGTACAGCGAGAACTTCTGCGACATGTATCCAATTCGTCGCTTTACGCCTTCCGGGTCGCGCGCGACGTCGGCCCCGGCGACCACAGCGGATCCTGACGTGGGCTGCAGCAGGCCGCACAACATCCTGATTGTAGTGGACTTGCCTGCGCCGTTGGCGCCCAGGTAGCCGAAAATCTCACCCCTGCCCACCTTGAAGCTCACGTCCTTCACTGCCTGGAAGGACCCGAAGGACCGGCACAGACGCGACACTGTAATCAGATCGCTCATGTCCCGCCCCCAGCGCGGATTTCGGACAGGAACATGTCCTCGAAGCCCGGCCGCACGGGTTCTATGGTCGCTCCGGCACCCCTCAGGGCCTCGGCCACGGCGTCGGCGGCCTGGCTGCGGATTACGATCCGCAGGCCCCCGCCCAACGGCGACACCCCCAGGATTACGTCACCGTGTTCCGCGATGACGGCCTCTATGCCCGAGTCGTGCCGGTCCACCCGGATTACCGTGTCCACGAATCGGCCTACCAGGTCGGCGGGCCGGCCCTGCTGGAGCAGGCGGCCCCGGTGGATCAGCCCCACCCGGTGGCACATGGAGGCCTCGTCCATGTAGGGCGTGGACACGACCACTCCCATTCCGGACTCCACGAACTCGTACAGCAATTCCCACAACTCGCCCCTCGATATGGGGTCCACCCCGTTTGTCGGCTCATCCAGCAGGAGCACCCGGGGCTGATGGAGCAGGGCGCACGCCAGGGCCAGTTTCTTGTACATGCCGCCGGACAGGGCCTCTGCGCGCCTGTCCCGAAATGATTCGAGGTGCGTGATGGCCAGCAGGCGGTTAGTCCGCTCGATGAATACGTCCCGCTCCAGGCAAAAGAGGGCGCCGAAAAAGCGCAGATTCTCGATAACGCTCAAGTCGCCGTACAGGCTGTATTGCTGGGGCATGTAGCCCAGTTCCTCGCGCACGCCTGATCGTCGGTCCGTGGGGTTGCTGCCCAGAACGTGGACGGTCCCTTCGTCAGGGTCCATCAGGCCTGCGAAAATTCGCATGGTGGTCGTCTTGCCCGCCCCGTCGGGGCCCACAAGCCCGTACAGCTCCCCGGGAAGCACCTCCAGGGAAAGGCCGTCCAGGGCGTTCACATCCCCAAACCGCCTCCTCAGTCCGTTGGCGACCAGGACCGGTTCCATCACCGGGCCTCCGGGGTCCGTGCCTCAGATCCGGGGCCGCCGGGGGTTCCAGCGGCAGACCCCTCATCAACGCGCACCTCGACAGGCATGCCTGATCGCAGCAACCCTTCCGGGTTTTCCACACGCGCCTCCACCTCATATACGAGGCGCTCCCGGTCGCTGCGCGTCTGGATGGTCCGGGGCGTGAACTCAGCCTCCCGTCCCACCCTGGTCAAAGCCCCCTTGAACGATTTGCCGGGCCACGCGTCGGCCTCCACCGTAACCGGCAGTCCCGGGGCGACCCGGCCCAGGTCGAGATTGGCCACGTAAAAGGTCACCTTTGTCACCGAGTCGTCCGTGACCTCGTACAGCACGGAGCCCGGCAGCACCACCTCGCCGGGCTCACGGGCCCGCAGGGTCACATAACCGTTCAGGGGCGCCTTTACAGTGCACTCGGCCTGGGCCGCCCTGGCCCGCTTCAGCGCGGCCTCCATGGCATCCACCTGACGCTCGGCCGCCTTCGCCTGATCCTCGATCGACCTGGCCTGGAGTTCCGCTGCCCGGAATCCCAGTTCCGAGGCACGCGCGGCCTCTCCGGCCGCAACGAGGCGCCCGGTCAGGTCCCTTGTCACGGCGTCCGCGTTCTCGTACTTGACCCTGGCCATCACGCTTTCACCGGCCAGCCGTCCCGCGCGCTGGCTCTGGCGCAAGGCGTTTGACTGCTGCGCGCGTATGGACGTCACCTGGGCCTTCTGCCCGGCGGCCTTGCGCTTGGACGCTCTTGCCTGGAATGCAGCCGCCTCCATCCGGCTTTTTACCGCCGTAACCTGCGCCTTGGCAGCCTCCACCCGGGCCAGGGCCTCGGCCACAAAGGCGTCCGGTTCGGTGCAGTCCAGTTCCGCCAGCACATCGCCGGCCCGAATCCGATCACCCTCGTCGACACGCATCCGCAGGATCCGCGCCCCAATACACGCCGAGACCGCAACACGCGTTGTTTCCACGATGCCCGAACTCCCAGGGGGCCGTTCGGCCCGCCGTTCCTGGTCGCGGATCTTCCACCAGAGCGCGGCGCCAAGCACCAGGGCCAGCACAACGAAAACCGCCAGAATCCGCTTCATTTCTTCCTCCGTCGTGATGAACCGCCGGTGCTTGTTCCCATGTCCTTGAACACGCCCCGAACCAGGATTTCGGTCGCGTTGCGCTTTAGTTCATCGATCAGTTCCGGGCTGCGGGTACCCAGGATTCGAGACGTGAGCGGGTACCCCAGAAAATAGAAGATCAGCATACCCATGGTCAGCACGGCCACAATCGGGGGATCCACGTCCCGCAGACGGCCCTCGACCCTGGCGCCCTCCAGAATGCCCGCCAGCAGACCCAGGTTCGTTTGCAGAATCGGGGCCACTTCCTCGGCCCGCGCCTCATCGCCGAACAGGACCTCTTGAAAGGCCAGCCGCATCAGGTCCCCGTGCCCTTCCAGGAATTCCATGATGAAGTCCACGAACTGCCGGAAACGATCCTCGGAAGACCCGCCCCCCTCAAGGAGAGATTCCAACCGTTTTCTGATGGTCAGTACATTGATACGCATGATTTCCCGGAGCATGCCTTCTTTGGAACCGAAGTAGTAATGAATCATCGAAAGGTTGCAGCCGGCATGCGCCGCCAGGGCCCGCGTGCTGACGGCGTTGAAACCATGCAGCGCGAAAAGCTCGTTCGCCGCGGCTATCAGCCGCTCCCGGGTCGTAAGGTTACCTGTCGCCTTCCGGCCATCCATCGAAAAGCCTCATTCCAGATCCCGGAGAAATACTGGCACCATCATCCTGGGATGTCAATCAATCGATTGATTGGTTTGACATCACGTATGTCGACCTTGATACTTTCGACGGATGAACAGGAAACACGACGAAAGCTCGGGCGAGTCACGAAGCGGCTTCAAGGTCGAGGCCGTGCATTTTCCAGACGGGGCGGACTGTCTGTTCCCCGCGGACGGGGTGAAGGCGCACTGCTATCGGCCGACACAATCGAAGAGGGGCCGCGAGCGGGCCGGTGTCGTGGTGCTGCCCATAACCGCCGGCGACTACGAGGTCAGCACCATGCTGACCGTGTATCTGGCAAGGCAGGGGTTCACGTGCCTGCGCATGGAGCGCAGGGCGGAATGGCTTGCGCCGGAAAGAACTGTTGAGGACCTCGCGAGGCTGGCGCGACAGACCCCTCTGGACGTGGGCGCCGGCGTGGACTGGTTCATCGAAAACGGAGGTTTCGACCCGGATCGTCTAGGGGTGCTCGGCGTGAGCATGGGCGCCATGCAGGCCAGCATCCTGGCGGGCACCGACCCCCGCGTCAAGGCGGCCGTCCTGGTGATCGGCGGCGCGGGCCTGGCCGACCTGCTGCTGACCGCGGACGACGACTTCATCAACGAGTACAGGGAGGCTGTTTCAAACCGCCTGGGCATTCCGGAATCGGATCTGGGGCCTGTCCTGCACGAGGCTTTGGACCCCATGGACAATGCCAAGCCCGCCGGCGGCATGAACCCTGACACGACCTTGATGTTCTCGGCCCTGTTCGACAGGGTGGTCAGGCCCAGGTACGGGCGGCGACTGTGGGAGGCAGCGGGCAGGCCCAGACGGATACTGCTGCCGTGCGGCCACTACTCGGCCGAGTTCTTCGTGCCTCTCATACTGTGGATGGCGCGGAGGTGGTTCGACCGCCACCTGTTGGATTGACCCGAACCGATCGCAACGGCTTGACCTCTGGGACGAAAAACAGGAAAGTTTCCCCGCACTGATTGGACGGCAAATAGAACAGCCAAGGAAAACGGCAAAAAAAACATGGAGAACAGGAGGAAGGCATGCGTGTTTCCATGATTCTGGTTTCCGCGGCCCTGCTCGCCCTGGGTTGCAGCGGGTCGTCCACCCTGGACACTGGTCCTGGTGGTGACGTACCTATCGCGTTCGACGGGACCGTTCCACCCGACTGGGACGTGCCGGAGGGGCAGGATGCCTATATTCCGATCGACGCCGACTCCGGTCAGTTGCCTGAAGACGGCCTTGACAGCGGGGCTCCCGACACGGCCGGCGTGGATATTCCGTCCGGCAGCGATACGACCGGCGCCGATACCCAGTCGGACAAGGGCGATGTCGGATCGGTTGGAGGCTGCGAAGGGTGCGGCACCGGGATTCTGAAGGGCCTGACCTGCGCACCGGACGGCCAGACCGCCATTCCCGACGTCAGGGTGTGGATAGAAACCCTGGACTGCGACGGCAATACCGTGGTGCTGGAGGCCAAGTCCGACGCGACAGGGACATACCAGCTTGAAAACGTGCCCTGCGGACTGCAGACCGTGAACATGGAAAAGGGCTCCTTCACGGGCCAGTTCGCGGTCTTCGTAGAGCAGGGCATGACCACAGTGGCCTCGTCCAATGATCGCTGCTTCGCGGCCAACGCAGCCAAGATCGCGGTGATAAGCGGCGACTGGGACGACATAGAGTGGTTCCTGGACAAGCTGAAACTGAAATACGACTGGTACGACGGTATAGGTGAGGACGACTGGTCCACCGAGGCGGAAGGTTTCCTGAACGACAGCAAGGAACTGAACAAATACGACGTGATCTTCATCAACTGCGGCTCGTCCCCGGCAAACATCATGGACTCAGCAGTGGCGGCCAACCTCAAGGCGTTCGTGGCCAAGGGAGGATCCCTGTACCTGTCGGACTATGCCTTCGTGTACTTCGAGGATACGTGGCCCCAGTATGTCGATTTCCCCGCGGACCCCTACGTGGTCAACGGGTGGCAGACCGCGAACGGGACCATCGTGGACCCCGCGCTGGTGGCCTACCTGGGAGGCCTGGGCAACGAGCAGATCGACCTCAAGTACGACCTTGGGCCCCTGGTCAAGGCCGAGTCCATCGCGCCGGAGACGATGCTGCACGTGGAGGCCTACTTCCCCCAGCAGTTCAAGACGACCCTGCCGGTCATGATGTCCTTTAAACCGGAAGGGATTGACGGGGGGCGCGTTGTCTTCACCACGTTCCATAACAATGAACAGGCCAATCAGATGGTCAAGCTGGCAAAGATCATCAACTACCTCGTGTTCCTGCTTTAAAGCGACCAACTCGAAAAAGCGGCCGTCATCTTTGCCGCACCAGCGCAGACATCTCGTGCTCGTCCTTCAATATGGGATAAAAGCCGAGTGAGGATGTTTACGGACATAGGGTTTCACACGAAGCCGGCGGGGCGTATCGGTGCGCCCACAAACCACCCCCGTCATTGCGTTCCAACGACGCGGCGAAAAAATCCCTGCCATTGACGACCTCCTCACCAACTTCCATACTTTGCTTGATGAGGCAAAACCGCGATCAAAGTTCCTACACGCCAACCGATGTCGAGGCAGTTCAGGGGCAACATCGAGTCGTACATCACCGACTTCATGCACATGCACGAGGCATTCAAGGCGGATATCCCGCGTTTGGTCTTCGAATTCGATATGTTCGATGCGCGGGTGACGTCGAGGGACGCCTTCCAGGCCGAACTCACATGCCACGGTCGCGGGAACCGGACGCTTCCTGGACGCGATGGCTCGCACTCTCGAACTGGAGATCTGCCAGATGGACGATGCCTCCATGGATGCCGGGAGCGCATGTGTCATAACTCGATGTGCAGCGTATTCGCGGAATCGGAGGTGTCAACCTGGTCAACGACGGCGTGGAGGTCGGCAGGATAGTGAGGGGACTCCTGGAGTCGATGTCGGGGCGGGTTGCCGCGCTGGCGCGCAGGGTGGGGGTCGAAGAAGAGGTCA
>JAADHL010000260.1 GCA_013151875.1 Deltaproteobacteria bacterium | reverse complement strand
GGAAGGCGGTCAGAAACACGCTTTCCGGGTTGCCTTCTTTTCCGGGAAGATGCCCCCACGCCTCTTCCGCGGTAAACGACAGTATGGGCGCCAACAGGATGATGGTATCCTTCAGTATGCGATAAATCACGGTCTGCACGGAGCGCCGCCGCATGCCGTCGGCAAGGTCGCAGTACAGCCTGTCCTTGCCGATATCGAGGTAGAAGGAGGACAGTTCCGTGGTCATGAAATCCAGAAGAGTGCGGACCACCGAGTGGAATTCGTACTCGGTATAGGCGTTTCGGACCTTGCTCACCACCTCGCCGAACCGGTGCAGGGCCCAGCGGTCCGGCGGCAGCAATTCATCGTGTTCAACCATGTCGGAGTCCGGGTCCATGTCCGACACCACGCCCAGCATGAACCTCAGCGTGTTGCGCATCTTCCGGTAGGAATCCACCAGGCGCTTGAGGATCTCGTCCGACAGGCGGATGTCGTCCCTATAGTCCTGGGCCGCGGTCCACAGGCGCATCAGCTCGGCGCCGTACCTCCGAAGCAGCCGATCCGGCGGGATGAAGTTGCCCAGGCTCTTTGACAGCTTCCTGCCGTTGCCGTCCACCACGAAACCGTGGGTCAGCACGGCACGATAGGGCGCCTGCCCCCTGGTGCCCACCGAGGCGAGCAGGGACG
This sequence comes from Deltaproteobacteria bacterium, assembly GCA_013151875.1. GTDB lineage: Bacteria > Myxococcota_A > UBA9042 > DTJE01 > DTJE01 > JADDHL01. The sequence goes on along the minus strand of JAADHL010000260.1, from coordinate 12,647 downwards.
ACTGAAACCAACCTCGGTGCTGATCGCTTCCTTCCAGATACAGATCGACGGGCCGTTTGTAGCCGTAGCGCTTTTCCATCACCGCGGCGTACGAGGTGCCCGAATCGAACCATACGTCCAGGATGTCGCGCACCTTGTCGAACGAGGTCCCGCCGCACTTTGGGCACGAGAAACCGTCCGGCGTCAAATCCGCCAGATCGCGGTCGAACCAGGCGTCAGCGCCGTCTTTTTCGAACACGGACGCCACGTGGTCCACCAGTTCCCTCGTCGTAGCGGCCTCACCGCAATCGCGGCAGGTCAGAGCCACGATCGGCACGCCCCAATGTCGTTGACGCGAGATGCACCAATCCGGTCTGGATTTCAGCATTCCTCCGATCCGGTCGCGGCCCCACGCAGGGATGAATTTCACGCCATCGATGGCCTCGAGCGCGGCCTTACGCAGTCCGGTCTTGTCCACGGATATGAACCATTGCGGCGTTGCCCGGAAGATGACCGGGTTGTGGCTGCGCCAGCAGTGGGGGTACTGGTGTTCAAAGTCCTTGCGCGCTATCAGGGCGCCCCGCTCTTCCAGCAGGGCCACTATGTCCTCATCACAATCGAACACGAGGCGTCCCTGGAACTCGGGCACGTCGGATGTGAATTTCCCCTGTTCGTTGACGGGCGCGTAGGCATCCAGGCCGTACTTGAGGCCGATATCGAAGTCCTCCTCGCCATGCCCGGGAGCGGTGTGGACGCAGCCGGTGCCCGCATCCATGGTGACGTGCTCGCCCACGATCACCAGGGACTCCCGGTCGATGAACGGATGGGAACATACGGCGCCGTCAAGGGCCTTGCCGATAAACCTCGCGAAGATGTCACCCGGTTCCCTGCCGACTTCCTCGTGGAAACCGTCAAAGAGCTTTTCGGCCAGGATCCAGGTTTCGCCGTCCACGTCCTCGGCCACGTATGTTTCGTCAGGGTGCAGCGAAATCGCCAGGTTGGCGGGCAGGGTCCATGGCGTGGTCGTCCAGATCACGACCGCGCCTTCACGCCCTGCAAGCTCGGGAATGCGCTCGCCAAACCCCGTCTTGAATGGAAATTTCACGTACACGGACGGTGAAACCGACTGCTGGTATTCGACCTCGGCGTCGGCGAGGGCCGTTTCGCACACATGGCACCAAAGGACCGGCTTCTTGCCCTGGTAGACGGCCCCGGTTTCCACGAACTTGCCGAACTCTCGTTCGATGAGGGCCTCGTATTCCGGGGTCATTGTGAGGTAGGGACTGTCCCACTCCCCCATGCCTCCCAGCCTTTCGAACTCGTCGCGCTGGATGTTCACCCATTTCAGGGCAAATTCCCTGCACTTGCGGCGCAGCCCCTGGGGGTCGGAACGGGCCGCCTCGCGCCCAATTTCCTTTTCGACAGCGTGTTCGATGGGCAGGCCGTGGCAGTCCCAGCCGGGCACGTATTCGCACGGGCTGCCGGTCATGTTTCGCGACTTGACCACAATATCCTTGAGGACCTTGTTCAAGATATGGCCGTGGTGGAGGTGGCCGTTGGCGTAGGGCGGACCGTCATGGAACAGAAAGGGCTCGCCACCCCTCTCGGCAGCGGCGGCCACCATCTTCTGATATATGCGCCCCTTCTTCCAGGCCGCCAGCGTTTCAGGCTCGCGCTGAGCCAGGTGAGCCTTCATGGGAAAGGCCGTCCTGGGGAGCATCAAGGTCTTTTTGTAGTCGGTGCCTTCCGCCACGTACGCCTCCCGGGCTGCCGAAACGACGGCAAAATGTAGCAGCACGCCGGCCCTTTTGTCCACCTGAAGGCTGATCGAGCAATCTGCGCTGTAGAGGTTTTCGATAATGCTTCAACCGTGTCGTAGATTGCAAACCGGGCGCATGGCGGCCGGGCAAGGGGGGAGTGTTCCAGCCTGACCCAGGTTAATTATCGAACGTGATTGTTGGCTGGAAAATCAACCTCGGTACGGATCTCGCGTGCTCGCGGAATGAAGACGAAAGCTGATCCGGACTTGAAGAAAGCAGCGTTTTCGGGGATAAATAGCCATCGAAGTACGGGATGATGTCTTTCCAAACACCTGGAGGGCGGTATGAAAGCATGGAGCGCGTTCTTGTTGACAATGGTCCTGGCGCTTGGCGCCTTCGGGTGCGACGAGGAGGACAATTGCCTCAACGACCCCAGGTCCTGCAACGACGGAGACCCCTGCACCGACGACTTCTGCAACCTGGAAAGCGGGACGAATTCGTTGATTCCGAGGACTTCCGGTGCGTGGACGACGACCTGTGCACCATCGACACTTGCGTGCCTTCCACGGGCGAATGCCGCCACGACCCCTGCAACGACCTGGACCCGTGCACCATCGATTCGTGCGACCCCAAGGTCGGCTGCGCTACGGTGTCGGTCTGCGACGACGGAAACCTGTGCACCAGCGACCAGTGCGATCGCGCCTCGTGCCGGGAAAAACTGATCGACTCGTGTGAACCCGGCAACACGGCCTGCACCGATGTGTGCGACTACGCCGCGTGTCAGGCCGCCGGCAACACCGAGGATTACTGTCGGAACAACTGCATCCGCGAGATCAGAAACCAGTGCGCCGACCGGTGCGACAAGTGTGCGATAGGGCCTTGCGACGCCTCGTGCGGGGACCTTTGCGACTGGCTGACCAACGAGTCGCCCATGGATATCTGCGACCCTGTCAAGTCACCGTCCAGCCAGCGCCTCAAACAATGCGGCAAGGAGCTGTGCGATGACCTGGAACTGTGCACGGATGAACAGGTCGCCGAGTGCCGTGACCGGTGCCGCAGGATCACCTGCGCGTTCAAATGCCTGGAGGACACTGCGGACCTGTGCGACGCGGACGCGTTCTGTTCGAACAAGGCGAAGGACGACGGAGCTTCGTGCGGCGACGCCTTCGACTTCACCGACGACGTGTGCGTGCAGGGCGAGTGCATCACGACGATCACGACGGCGCCGGAGGTGTTCCGCGTGGGCAAGATGACACTGGAACAGCCCAAGGTCATGTTCGACCTGGGCAATGGCCCGGTGGAGGTCAATGACCTGATAGGCGCCTTCCTTACCGATTATCTGGACAAGTACCAATACGGCGGACTCGTGGCGGCGTTCGATGCAATCGACTTCGCGTTCACCGGGGCTTCGGTGGACTTCGGTGAAGGGGCGTGCACCTTCTTTACGGGTGGTGGGGCCGAGTCCTGCGCCCTGCTGCCGTGGGGCGGCCAGGCGGGGTTCGACAAGATCACGTACGCCGCGACAGGCACTTGCACCACGGACCCCGCGGTCCCGGCGCCTTGCTTCGTCACCGGTGAAGGGTCCTTTGACCTGAACGCCATCGTCCCGGATATCGTGCCCGCGGGCCTCGGAAACGTGGTGGGATTCGCGGTCGGCCGTTTCGACGGCGACCCCACGACCGGGATCAAGTCGGGCTACATCGAGGGAGTCGTGCCGACGGCCCTGATTGACGCGTTGAGCGATAAGTACCCGATCAACCTGGGTACGGACGTGGCCTCGCTGAAGGATTTGCTGAAAGACGTGGCCACTGAAGACATGGACGGCGGCGGCAAGGGCTACAGGGTCAGGCTGGGCTACACAGCCTCGAAGGTGGACGCCCTGTCGCTTCCCCAGGGCTGCAACAAGGACCCATCGCAGTGCGCCGACGGCGCCAAGTGCAACCCATTCACGGGTGATTGTTCGTAGCGATCAATCGTCCGCCTTTGTCTTGAAGTCCTTCCCCACCCAGCCGCGGGCCAGAATAAGCATGACGGTCGAGCTGATGGCGATGAGTCCGTAGACGAACCACATGAACTCGGTGTCCATTTTGCCTTCCTTGGGGCAGTAGTTCGCCAGGAACCAGCCCGCGTACAGGCTTGTGACCACCTTGGTCAAAAACCAGGGGAACTGCGCCACTCCCATGTAGGCCCCGGTGCGTCCCTTGGGCGCGATTTCCGCCGCGTATTGCAGGAAGCGCGGCTGCCACATTGCCTCGCCGATGGTCATGAGGACCAGATAGCCCAACAGGGTCCAGAAACTCGGCCCCAGGGCCAGCAGGAACGTGGGCAGCGCCATCACGAAGGTGCCGGCAATCATCATGTTGTAGACATTGCGCTTTTGGGTGACGGCAGTGACAATCGGGACCAGGATGAAGATCAGCAGGGGGTTGAAGTTGACGGCCACCTCGAAGTTGTCGCCTATCCAGGTCCCCTGATAGGCCCGCGCCACGTACATGGGCAGGGTCAGCCAGTTGTGCGCGAACAGGGTCTGGACCGGTATCAGGCAAAAGATGAAAAAGCTGAACTTTGGGTCGGCAAGTGGATGATTCTTGAACCACTTTATCAGCGAGAACGGTTCCTTGGGCTTGCCCTCCTCCCCTTCATCGTCCTCTTTGGAAACGTCTACGCCTGTCTCGGCCTTGATCCGCTCCATGGTTTCCCTGACGACCCTTTTGGAAAGGATCAGCCAAGTGGACAGCAGGGCCAGAACCGTGATTCCCGTATATACCCAGAAGGCCCCCGGAATCCCGATGGCCTTGCGCACGGGTGAAAAAAAGGTGGGCAGCCATCCACCCAGGTTCATCAGGGCATACAGCATGGCGTAGCCCATGGCCGCGGTCTTCGGAGTGGTGAACTGCCTGACCGCGGCGTACGCGGCGGGCTGGTACATGCCGTACCCCAGCGTGATCAGCAGAATACCCAGCATGGACACCCAGAACAGGGGCGACCACAGACCTATGGTCAAACCAAGGTACGAGCCGCCGGCGAGGATCGCCCGGCCGCCTATCATCAGAACGAAAGCGATAAGAAGGGCCCTGCGCACGCCCCACTTGTCCGCCAGGCCGCCGAACAGGAACATCGAGAACGTGATGCCCCAGGTAAGGACCCCGACCATGATGTCGGCCATATGGTCATTCAGGCCCACGTAGTCCGAAAAGTACATGGCCAGGTAGCCCAGGATCCCGAAATAGACGAAGCCCTCGAAGAAATAGGGCAGATTGATGCCCCACAAGGCCCGAGGCGCGTGCACGAGGTCTATGAAAGGCTGGGTGATCTCCTTGAGGGGGTTTTTCGACGCCTCCTGTTTTTCCACCCCCACGTCCTGCTGTTCATCAGACACTTCCGACTCCTGAGTTTCAAAACGCTAGACTTTATCACGGCAAATCGGCTTGCGATCCAGACACTGTCTCGGACGCCCACGTTCACCCTTAAACCGTAACGCATCGCTTCGGATGGATGCTTGACGACGGCATTCGGGTTCGTCTAGACTCTGGACAGTCCGAATGAAACCATTGCTATTGTTTTTTCAACCTCTGGGGGTATGAACATGAGAACTTTCAAGACTGTGACGGTCCTGGTGGCCCTGGCCGCGATGTTCGCCACGGCCTGCGGCAGCGACAGCGGCAGCGGCACCGACAATGGAGTGACAACGGACACCACCGTCCAACTCGGTACGTTCAAGGCCGTGGTCAAGGACAACCTGACCAAGGCGGTGATCGAGGGCGCCGAGGTCACAGCGGTCGATAACGACACCGGCGAACTGCTGGAATACAAAACCGTGTCCGATGCCCAGGGCAATATTTCGATGCAGGTGCCAAAGGACATTCTACTGGGTTTCCGGGTGACTGCGGACCTGTTCAAGGACACCTACCAGTTCAATATCGACTCGAACGCCCAGGATGAAGAGCTCTGGGCCCTCAGTATCAACGGCTTCCAGATGGCCGCCGGCCTGGCCGGTTTCGAGCCGGACAAGACAAAGGCGGTCGCCGCCGGAGCCATCTACTGGGTAAACGAAGCCGGGGAAGAGGAGTACGTATCCTGCGGCCACGTAATTGCCAACCCAGAGGGCGAGTACCGTTATTTCTCCGAAACTACTGGTCTGCCCGCACCCCTGACCGAGGTTCCGAATACCATGGCGGGCAAGGGCGAGGGCCGGTTCGTGGTAGGCAACGTCCCCGCGGGCAAGGTGACCCTCACGACCTATTTCGGTGATGACCCTACCAGCACTGATAATTTCATCGGGAAGGCCCATTTCTTTGCCTACCCGGACAGCATCGCCATCACCAACGTGTACGCGGACAAGGACAAGTACCCGGCCGAAAATCCCTCACCGGCCACTTGCCAGTAACGGGCTGAAGGGTCTGGGCCGCTGCGAACGCGCGCGCCCCGTTGATGGATGACCGAGGAGGTAGACGTGAAGCGCTGGATTGTTTCATGCGGCCTGACAACGATCCTGTTCCTGTTCGCCTGGGTCTCGCCCGCAGCCGCCCAGGACGAGGACGACGGGGACGAAGTGGACTTCTACGGCGGCGAGGCCGACGACAGCGCGGTTGACGAGGAAGAGGGGTTCGGCGACGTCTTCGGAGACGACGAGGACGAGTATCCTCAGTTCCAGTTCAACGGATACATAATGAACCAGACCGGCGTCTTCATCTCGGACGACAAGTCCAGGGTGGATGACGACGGGTTGCCCATCGATCACGGCAACAAGCTGGGCAGGCTGTCCATGATGCGGAACACCCTGCAACTGGAGGTGGACTACGCCCCATTGCCCAGTATTTCGATCCACACCATCTTCAGGGGCGTGCGGTCTTTGAAGCTGGACGTGGACAAGGACGCCCAGGTCCCCATCCACGGGTACTACGGCAACAACCCCAGGACCATCGACTGGGTCAGGGACAACTACTACACCGAGACGGCAATCCGCGAGATTTACCTGGACGCGGAGCCGACCGACTGGCTGCACCTGCGCATTGGAAAACAACAGATATCCTGGGGCGAAACCGGACAGTACAGGCTGTTGGACGTGATCAACCCGGTGAACGCCACCTGGCACTTCGGGCCGCTGGAAAGCTTCGAGGACACCCGCGTCCCCTTGTGGATGGTCAAGGCCCTGTTCGACATCCCGGCAATGCGGGGCAGCCTGGAAGTGGTCTGGATGCCCATGCTGGACGACCCCAAGGACACGGTGACCGTGCCCCTGACATTCGTGGGCGCGTGGGGCCTGCCCCCGGTCCCGTCGCCGTCCATCGCCAAGGGCGACGACTCGATCGCGCCGTGGAAGATCCGCGACAAGATATTCCTGTACCCTGAACGCCAGATACGAAACAGCCGCGGAGGGTTCCGCTGGCAGGGCGAGATCGGGGACTTCATGACCTACACTCTGGTGTACTACTACACCCACCAGCTCAGCCCGCCGATTCCCATGTACACGAGGGCCGAGTACGGCGCGGGCGACGAGGGCGTGGATGTCTATATCGGGTTCCCCAGGCAGCACATCGTCGGGTTCTCGCTGGAGACCACGATCCCCTACCCTTTAGGCACGAACATCAAACTGGAGGCAGCGTTCGAGCCCGACAGGACCTTCCCGGTGTTCTCGCTGATGGAGCAGGACCTCGTGGTCCAGCCGAACGGCGACCGCCTGAAGTTCTTTCGCAACAAGAAAAAGAAGGTGCTGAGCTATGCCCTGACCATCCAGCAGCCGGCCCTGATCCGCTGGCTGAACCCGGAGCAGTCCATCTGGTTCATCTTTCAGTTCATGCACACCGCCATATTCGACTTCGACCCAGCCGAAAAGATGATCGACGTCCCAGGTTACGACACGACGTTTTCCAAGGAGCATTCATTCAAGCTGATCGGGGCCATATTCACCAACTACGTGCATGGACTGATCTCGCCCAGGATCATCGGGGCCTGGCTGTTCACACAGTCGCCTGGTCAGGGATTCGGCAACAGCGGCGGTTTCGTCAGCGGCCAGGTATTGTTCAGGCTGGGTACGGACTGGAGGATCAAGCTGGCGGTAAGCGGTTTCTTCGGCAGTAATCCCTACAGCGGCGTGGGACTCTTCCGGGACCGTGACGAGGTCAACCTGTCGGTCAAGTACCAGTTCTGACGACACGGATGAAATATCCGTCGCCGTTTGACGTCCAATGGTTGACGGTCATCGGTTGGCGGTGAACGGAAAAGACATTTACGAGGTGACGTGATGAGACGCAGTGCCATTGCCTTCACGGCGGGCTTCCTGGTGATAGCCATCAGCTCCATGGCCGGCGCCAAACTGAAACCGGGCGTGGTGATTACCAAGGATAACTGGACAAAGTTGGTCGGCTTCGCGCCCGAGATCCCCCCTGGCTACAAGACGGGCGTCAAGATCGACAAGTCCAACTGGACTCAGTACAAAAAGTACATCCCGGACGGTCTGGCCCTGCTGATAAAAAAGTACGCGATGAAGCTGTGGACCACGAAGTACAGGCCGGTCCACCCGTCGCTGGGGTACATCAAGGCCACGAACAAATACCACCGGGATGTAAGCTACTGGGATACGGGCAAGGACGCCCGCACCAGAGGCATCAAGGGCTACACAGCGGGACTGCCGTTCCCGAACCCGCAAAACGGTCTGGAGGTGGCCTACGACTACCATTACGCCTACAACGGCGACGACGGCGGGTTCCACTACGGCGTGTACTGGGTGGACGCTCATAGCGGCGTCGAGAGGTCCGAGGAGTGGCGCTGGCTGTACATCATACGCGCCATGAACCGCACGGACATCCCGCCCCTGCCCAACATCCCCATGTTCGAAAAGAAGGACATCATGTACGCCTCGATGACCTGGGCCATCGAGCCCTACGACAAGGCCGGGTTCGGGGCGCTCTACTACCGGTACCAGCAACCCAAGGACCAGATGGGCTGGATCTACATCCCCACCATGCGCCGCACCATGAAGGCCACTTTCGGGACCCGGGGCGACGCGTGGAATTCGACCGACATGCTGTACGAGGACGTGCGCGGGTACATGGGCTACCCCGAGTGGATGCACTGGAAACTCAAGGCCAAAAAGACCATTCTGGCGCCTACGCATTCCGGGATTCGGGCCGGAAAGAAATACCGCGACAAGACGTTCGATTTCAAGAACTTTCCCCACTGGAACTTCAAGGCAAAGTGGGAACCGCGCCCCGTGTACGAGGTCGAGGTCACGCCCAAGTTCAAGGACTACCCATACAGCAAGATGATCATCTACTTCGACGCCGAAACCTTCTATATCCCGCTGAAGATCGCCTATGACAAGAAGGGCCAGTTGTGGAAGGTGCTGATAAACGCCTTCAATGCCTCTCCCAACATGGACAAGTACCCGCTTGGGATCGGCACCTCCCTGGTCATCGACATCCAGGCCGAGCACGCCACCGTGTTCCCGTCGTACAACTTCAAGGCGGACCAGGGCTTGCGGCCCGGCAAGTTCACGCTGACCAACCTGCGCAAGATGGCGAAATGATCCATGAATCATCACACATTCATTCCCCGATACAATCCATTACTTCATCACAGCCCATTAATTCATCACAGCATTCTTGAGGCCGCCTCGGCGGCAATTCTGTTGCTGGCGATAGCGCTCCCGGCCCGGGCGGAAAACGGTCTGCCCGGCGTGACCGGCCGCGACAAGCTTTACGGCGTTGCGTCCGTCGGAGATCGCGTGTGGGTGGTGGGTTTTCCGGGCATCGTCCTGCAATCGACCGATAAGGGCGACTCGTTCAAGGCCGGCGGCCCTGGCGGCACGACGGCTTGGCTGGCGGTGGACTTTACGGACAAGGACCACGGAATGGTCGTGGGACGCGGGGGCAAGGCCCTTGTCACCAGGGATGGGGGCAAGACCTGGATTCCCAGCGACGTAGGCACCAAGGAGCCTCTGTTCGACGTGTCGTGCCCTGATGCGAAGCACTGTTTCGCAGTGGGCAACTTTGCCGCCGCGGTGAGGACCTCGGACGGCGGCTCAACCTGGGAATCGATGCACGTGGTGCCCGAGGACGAAGATCCCACCCTGAACGGGATCGCATTCGCGGACGCCGAAACAGGCTTTGCCGTTGGTGAGTTCGGGCTGATCGCGCGTACCGACGACGGCGGCGCGACCTGGCGGCGCGTGGATGATGAAATGAACTCCGACAACAATTTCGGAGTGGCGGTGTTGAAGGACGGCACGGTGCTGGTCGTGGGTTCGTATGGGAACATACAGATCGGCCGGGTCGAAAACAAACGGACGGATGAGACTCGGAATACTGAAACCGACCCGTCCACGCGGCCCGATTCCGAGGTTTCAAACGAACCTCCGACAATGACCTTCGTCACGGTAAAGACCGGGGTCAAAGACCACCTTTTCAGGGTGGCGACGGGCGGCGATCACCTGCTGGTGGCCGGTGCCGCGGGCACCATTCTGTACTCCAACGGGCCAAAGGGTCCCTGGAAAAGGGCCATCGTGCCGACATTTCTGTGGCTGGCCGACGCGACCATCGACTCCTCGGGGCGGGGATTCGCGGTCGGCGCTCAGGGAGTCCTGGTCAAGACCGATGACAATGGCGCTACGTGGAAGACATGGAGGGCGAAATGAACTTTCGAGACGCCCTCGCCCGATTCGTGCTGAAACATCGCCTGTTCTTCCTGGTGGGGACCCTGGCCGTCACCGCCTTCTTTGGGGCTCAAATCCCCAAGGTCGTGGTGGAAAGCCCCCTGATCGACCTGTTCCCAAAAAACCACGAATTCGTCCAGACCTACAAGGACTACGAGGACATCTTCGGGGGTGCGAATCTGGTGGTGATGGACATCGAGGTGGACAAGGGGACCATCTTCAACCCCACCACTCTCGGAAAAATCCGCAAGATCACCAAGGAACTGGAACTGCTTCCCGGCATCAACAATTATCAGGTCCTGTCCCTGGCGCAGCGCAAGGTCAAGAACATCACTGTGGACGCCTCGGCCGGTTTCACCGCCGTGCCTCTGATGTGGCCCGACGTGCCCAAAAAGGACGAGGACATCGCGCGCCTCGTCAAGCTGGTGCACACCATCACCCGGGTGCACGGCAAACTGGTTTCACGCGACGACAAGGCGGCCCTGATCGTGGCGGGCTTCTTCAAGGACCAGATCGACGAGAAGGAGATATACAGCCGCCTGCACGCCATAGCCGGAGAGGTCGAGGACGACAACACCTCGGTGCACATGATCGGCAGGCCCGTGCTGGTGGGCTTCGTCCTGGACCACTACTCGCAGCTCATCTACCTGTTCATCGCCACGATCGCGTCCATCATCCTGCTGCTGCTCGCCTACTTCAGGGACCTGCGGGGCATGATGATCCCAGTGACCACTGCCGTGCTCAGCGCCATCTGGGGAATCGGCCTGCTGGGCCTGCTGGGGTACAATTTCGATCCCCTGATCCTGGTGGTGCCGTTCGTGATCAGCGCCAGGGCCTTGTCCCACTCGGTCCAGCTCATCGAACGTTACATGGAGGAATACACGGTCGATGAGGACCGCATAGGGGCGGCGACCAGGACCTTTTCAGGCCTGTTCGAGCCGGGCATCGTGGGCATCGTGACGGACGCCCTGGGCATCCTGATGGTGTGGTTGACCCCGATTCCCCTGATGCAGAAGCTCGCGGTCATGGGCAGCTTCTGGGTCCTGAGCATCATCTTCACGGACATGATCTTCAACCCGGTGCTGCTGTCCTATCTGCCCCCGCCGAAAAAGGAATACCGAACCGGCGAGGGGTGGATCGCCTCGATGCTGGGCGCGGTGGGCCGCTGGTGCATGGGCCCGAACAGGTGGACCGTGCTGATCCTGACGGGCGTGCTGCTGGCCGTGGGCGGCTGGTACGCAAGCAAGCTGGTGGTGGGCGACATCTACCCAGGCACGCCCATGCTGTGGCCCGACTCCGAGTACAACCGGGACACCGAGGCCATCGGGCGCAAGTTCAACAACACGGACGTCATCAATGTGATCGTTGAAGGGGACAAGTGGAACGCGGTCAAATCCCCGGACGTGCTCGAAAAAATCGCCTTTCTGCAACGCCGCATGGAGACGCTGCCCGAAGTCGGGGGGTCCCTGTCCATCGTGGACATGATCCCGCCCATCATCAGGGCCTTGCACGGCGGGGATCCCCGCTGGGAACTGATTCCCACGGACCAGCGTGAAAGCGGCTTTTTCCTGGAGATGATCTACGGGGCCAGTGAACCGGGCGACCTGTCACGGTTCGTGACCCCCAACAGCATGCACTCGAACGTGTCCATCTACCTCAAGGACCACAAGGGCGTGACCCTGCAGAAGGTGGTCAGGGAACTGCGCGACTACGTAAAGAAAAACCCCATGGAGGGTGCCAAATTCCGGCTTGCTGGGGGCTATGGCGGGCTGCTGGCCGCGGTCAACGAGGTCGTGGCCATAAGCGAGGCGCGCGTGACCATCCTGGCGTTTTCGTTCGTATTCCTGATCTGCGCCTTTGCCTACCGTTCGTTCGTCGCGGGGCTCATGTTCATGATCCCGTTGCTGCTGTCCAACTACCTGACCTATGCCCTGATGGGCCTGCGGGGAATCGGCCTGGACGTGAACGCCCTGCCCGTGGTCGCCCTGGGCGTGGGACTGGGGGTGGATTACGGCCTGTACATCGTCAGCCGCATCCGTGAGGAGTACGAACAAAAGCCGGACCTGCCCGAAGCAATCGTGACCGCCATGTCCACCGCGGGCAAGGCCGTGCTGTTGACAGCCGGAACCATGGTCTTCGGCGTGGTCTTCTGGACCTTCAGCTTCCTGCGCTTCCAGGCGGACATGGGCCTGCTGCTGGTCTTTTGGATGTGCGTGTCCATGACCGGCGGTCTGGTCCTTTTGCCCACTCTCGTG
>JAADHL010000205.1 GCA_013151875.1 Deltaproteobacteria bacterium | reverse complement strand
GATTGTCTCGTCCGGATATATCGGGAAAGGGGCTTCCGGGTCGTCACTTTCGTAATATACGGCGGAGTATTCGGGATTGAGGGCGAGATACTGTTCAACTTCATCCAGGAACAGCAATTCCTGAAGACCAACCAGGTCGGGGTTGTGACGCCTTATGATGTCCGCATGATACTGCACGCGGTCCTCCCATGGATCAAAGGAGGGGTCGCAGAAAGAACAGAGCACGTTGAAGGTCAACACGGTCAACGTGTCCAGATCGGCACCCTGAACGTCCTCGCCGTTGCCTGAATCCCCGCCGTCGACCGTCGCATCCTTTGCGTCCGCGACCACAACGTCGTTGTCAGGGGCCGCGCCTTCATTCCCGCATGACGCGATCCCGGCCGCGGCGATCACGACCAGGACCGCGATACGGATCGTGCTTGGCTCATTCATCTCACATCTCCTCGGAAACATATCCGAAATATCTTCCCATCCAATACGCAAGCAGGTAGTCCTCGGGCGAGTGCAGCAGGCCCGGGACGCCCGCGTGGTCCTTTGGAATTTCGTAGGGGTCCAGACGCCACACGTAGTTGTCGTAATAGCGTTCCTCGAGCGGGATGACATGGTCCGCGTTGGGATCGCCCATCCTGTTGATGCACGCCGCTTTCTGGGACCCTGCAATCGTCGTCTTGTCGAACCTGTCCCTTTCAAGCCTGTACAGGGTGCAGACCGAGTCGTTCACGGCAGTCCGGAAGACCTCGTCGTCCGGGTTGGGTTCGACCAGGGCCCCGTACATGAAGACATAAAGGGCATGCGTGGATTCGCTGACGGCAGGCGCCTTCACAGGCTCATCTGAGTCGTCCGCCTTTTCCGGCTCCCATATCCCGACACGCAGTTTGTCCAGGAGGCGCTTCCTGACGCCGGGGTCGTGCTCGCGCCTCAACAGGGGAAAGATCGCCTGAAACACCATGTCGATATTGTCATAGCTGGTCTTGCATTCGGGCCGATACACGTACAGGAAGTCATCGAAAGCGTCCAGGTAGGACCCAATGTCCATCGCGTCCAGGGCCGGACAATCCGACCAGTCCCCCAGGCGCAGCAGACAGTCACGGTAGAAATGGGTCAAATACGGATCGTCGCCCGCGTCCACGGCGGTCCTGACCCATGACATGGAAAGCAGCGCGTTGAAACCTGGAAAGTCGTCAATCGCGGAGTAATACAGGCGGCCGTGCTCCGTGACCTCGCCCGTGTGGTCGATGATCTGCAACCCAGCCTCAACAAAGGGGCGCGCGAACCCCAGCACGTCCTGCCGAACCGTTTTCAGCGCACCTTCGTCATCCAGGAATTCCAGGGCCATGGCGTATCCGAACATGATGCCGTCCATGGTGTCCTTGCTGACATCGTCGTTGTACCACCACCCTTCGTAACCGGGCGCGGTGGATTCGACCCAATGCGGGCTTCCGGCGGCGTCATAGGTGTAGGTGAAGTCTGGTCGCTGATAGGCGCGTCCGTACAGGCCGGGCCGTCCGGTGACCGCGGTCAGGTCGTGCAAGCCCTTGATGGCCGCGGTCGTCGGCGCCTCTTCGTCTCTGGTAACGGCATAACGCAACGACTGCGACGCCAGGTACATGGCGGTCCACAGCCCTGTGCTGGGCAGGTGTTCGCGCGACAGGACCTCGCCGTCCGGGGCCACTCGAAGGCTCCTCAGCAGATTGTCGTCCAGGTGTTTTTCCCTTACCAGCGCATCGAGCCATGCCGTTTTTTCATGCAGGCTGATCGCCTGGCCGCTCCAATCCGGGCAGGTGGGCCACGGCCATGTCTGAGAGTCCCCGATCATCGAGGTATCCGCGATGTTTCCGGTGTCCGTCCTGAAATGGATACGGGGTCGCATCATTGCCGCGCGACCCCTTGGAAGAGCAGGCGAAAAGCGAAACGGCGACGACCGCGGCCATCAAGATCGGATTCAGCGAACCACGCAACATCCAGAGTTCCCCTGAAACGCGACTCAAGACTATGAAAAAACACCCAGGGACTCAAGGCGATACTCAAGCCAAGCACTCAAGGCATGATATCGAGCCATCGACCCTTGCCGTTCAGAACGAACCATGGCAAGGTATCCGTGCGGACAATTTTCGTGCCGGTTCCAAGGGAGGCATCGCGTGGAACTGAGATTCGGGTTTCAGACCGCAGGCCGCATCATTTTCGGACGCGGAACCCTGGTTGAGGCGGGTGTCATTGCCGCGCACATGGGCGGCAAGGCATTGGTGGTGACGGGCAGCGACGGCAGCCGCGCTTCAAGTCTGCTGGACGCCCTTTCGAACAACGGTGTCGGTTACGTGACGTTCCAGGTTCGTTCCGAACCCACGCTGGACACAGCCAGGCGCGCCGTGATCGAGGCCAGGGACTCCGGGTGCGACATCGTCATCGGAATGGGTGGGGGCAGCGCGCTGGACCTTGCCAAGGCCGCAGCTATGCTCAAGACCAACCGTGGAGACCCTCTCGACTATATTGAAATAGTTGGACAGGGCCTTTCAATCGGGATGCCGTCGGCCCCCATGATAGCCATCCCCACGACTTCCGGCACCGGTTCCGAAGTGACCGGAAACGCGGTCCTCATCTCGCCGGATCACGGCATCAAGGCAAGCCTCAGAAGCCCTCACATGGTGCCCGACGTAGCGATAGTGGACCCGGAACTGACCGTGGGCCTCTCGCCGCGGGTGACGGCGGCGACCGGGATGGACGCCTTGACTCAACTGATAGAGGCGTTCGTTTCCAGGAAGGCGAATCCCCTGACCGACTCCGTTTGCCGCGAGGGGATGGGGCTGGTCGCGCGTTCACTGAAAAAGGCCTTCGACAACGGCGAGGACCTCGATGCAAGGCAGGATTTGTCGCTGGCCAGCCTGTGCGGTGGCATGGCGATTGCGAACGCCGGGCTTGGCGCCGCCCATGGAATCGCGGGCGTGATCGGTGGGATGCATCGCGCGCCGCATGGTGCCCTTTGCGCTCGTCTGCTGCCGGCGGTGATGGCATCGAACCTGAAGGCGCTTCGCGACCGGGGATTGGAAAGCAGCGTGCTGGACCGGTACGAACAGGTTTCGCACATTCTGACCGGCTCGCCGTGCGGCGACGCGGATGAGGGCGTGGCCTTCGTGACCGATCTCGTCGAGCAACTCGCCATCCCTTCCCTGGGTATCTACGGCGTCAGCGAGTCGGAGTTTTCCGACATCGCGCAACTGGCCGCCCTTTCCACCAGCATGCAGGGAAATCCCCTGCCTTTGGCGCCGGACGAGATCACCGGAATACTCGCGGTCTGCCTGTAGTCCGGTGGTTTTTTCAGGGGTTCCACCCTGTCGGGTTGACTAACAATTCCAGTGCAAACATCATCGCATGTGTTTCGTAAAGAGGGACCACCAT
>JAADHL010000014.1 GCA_013151875.1 Deltaproteobacteria bacterium | reverse complement strand
GAAACGAAACTTCCCGAGGCGACCGTTCTATTGACGTGCAGCCCCGCGATCCTGGAACAACTGACATTCGAGGGGCTCCTCGCCGCAATCGAGGCGAGCGAGCCGGGACACACGGTTTGGTTGAGTCTGGACTGCACCGGGTCCGAGCCCAACATCATGATCGCCTCGGACGCCCCTGCCGGTCTGATCGAGGGGACATCCGCGATCAACAAGGCGAGATCGCTTGCCGTGGACATGGGCGCCACCATCGAAATCTCCGCGGCGGAAGCGGGGGGTTCGGTGATCAGGATCGGCCTCGTACCGGGCCGCGCGCCGAAGTAAGCGTTTACCGTCGATTCAAGTAGAATGGGTCGCCGCGGGAAAGCTGTTCCGTGGGAATTCAAGGAGCTGGCTAATGTATGGCGATGGCGGTGATTCCAGCGGAAAAAGGCCTTCCCGCAGGGATTCGGCCTTCAGGACGAGGGCCGCGGCCGTGGCCCCCAGCCCTGACGACCGGTTCCAGATCATCAGTGACACGGTCCTCGACGCCATCCTGATGATGGATGAAAACGGCCGGATCGCATTCTGGAATCCGGCGGCCACGCGAATCTTCGGTTACTCCAAGGACGAGGTCCTGGGAAAAAGGCTCCACGACCTCCTGGTCCCGGACAAATTCCATTCGAAATTCTACAACGGATTTGAACAATTCCTCCAGACGGGGGCGGGCACGGCAATCGGCAAGGTCGTCGAGATGACGGCCCTGCGCAAGGACGGGTCCGAGTTTCCGGTCGAACTGGCGCTGTCCCCGCTGAAGGTCGAGGGTAAATGGTGGGCGCTGGGTCTTGTACGGGACATAACCGAGCGAAAAAGATTGGAACACAAGCTCAAGATCCTTGCCGTCACGGACGGGCTGACGAGCCTTTTCAATCACCGCTACTGCATGCAGCGCCTGAAACGCGAATTCGACAGGTCCAGACGCTACGGCAGCCCTTTGTCCCTCCTGATGATGGACATCGACCACTTCAAGACCGTGAACGACGAACACGGGCACGATGCAGGTGACGCGGTGTTGCAACGGTTGGCCGGTCTCTTCCTGAACGAGGTCCGAAAAACCGACGTCGTGGCGCGTTACGGGGGCGAGGAGTTCGTGGCAATCCTCACCGAAACCGGACGCGACCACGCCATGGTTCTGGCCGATCGCATCCGGGAAAGCGTTGCCGCCTCGCCGTTCATCGTGAACGGCACGCACATCGATATCACCATCAGCATCGGAGGGGCGACCCTCACCGGCGCAGTCGGGAAACCGGAAGAACTGCTCAAAAAGGCGGACACGGCTCTGTACGCGGCAAAGGAGGGTGGGCGCAACCGCGTCGAGTGGAGTTTCTGATTTTCAGTCGGCTTCCCGCGAGCCGTTCTCGTCGAATTCCTTTAGCCTCTTAATGACGCCCATGGGCGATTCGACCAGGGCAAGGCCCAGCATCTTGCGCATCTTTTCCCGGTCCACCTGGAACTTCCTTTGGAGCCTCTTCTGGTACGCCTCCTGAAGTACCTCCAGCATCCGATCCAGCTCGCAGGGTTTTTCCAGATATGTGAAGGACCCCGCCTGTGTGCAACGAATCGCCGACTCTATGGAACCGTGCCCCGTCAGGATGATGACCTCCAGGAGGGGGTGCATCTCCTTGAGCTTGTTCAGGACGTCCTCTCCGGTAATACCCGGCATCTGCAGGTCCACCAACGCGATGTCGAAGTCCTTGCGCTGGGCGGCCAGCAGGGCGTCCGCGCCGTTGGAAACGGGCGTCACCTTGAAGTGGCGCAGCAGGAGGCGGTCGGTCAACGTCTCTAAAAAGACCGGCTCATCATCCACAATGAGAAGGCGAATCTTCCTGGCCATCTCTTCCTCCGTCCAGATGCCTTTGGATACACGCTAGTCTACTTGAAACCCACGTTCCTTCGCACGCCTGATCTTTTCGTTCGCCTCACCTATGGTCCGCGTCAGGGTGTCGATGTCCACTGGTTTCCGAAGATAGGCGAAGGCCCCCAGCCTCATGCACTCCTCGCGGTCCGCCTCGGAACCGTGCCCGGTCAGCACGATGACCTCTATCTCGGGCTGCGTCTCCTTGACGCGTCGCAGGACCTCGATGCCGTCGATGCCGGGCATCTTGAGATCCAGGATCATCACCTCGGGTTCGTCGTCGCGAATCAGGTTCAGGGCGGACTCGCCGTCGAACGCCACCGCGGAACCCAGATCACGCATCATGAGCCGTTCGGAAAGGGCCTGCACGAACTCGCGCTCGTCATCCACCAGCAGCACCTTGGATGGGACCAGGAAGTCCTGCCTGCGATAGATATCCGATTTGTGATAGCCGGGTCCGACCTCGGTTTTTACCGACTCGACCCCGTCGACGGCGCCGGCAAGGGCCCTCAGTTCCTCCTCCAGGCGCCGCAACATGAGGGAGTGCTGGTTGATGGTCAGGGTCACCTCGCCGCCCGCGGCCTTGACGTCGACGCTGTGGCCTTCGCCGACCAGCGCGGTCTGGACCCGGGCAGCCAGGCCGAAATCCCCGACTGCCCGACGTGATGCATTGCTGGGCAGGACCGCATCACCGGCAATCTGGTCCAGTATCAATGCAACAGCCTCTTCAGCGCTCGTTTTGTCCGTGGGAATCACGATGTCGAACAGCGAGGCGTCCCAGGGGTCGTCGGACCCGAAAAGGGCGTTCACCCATTTGGATCGTCCTTCATCAGCCGCCTTGATGGAGGCGACGGCGGCCTTTTCATCCAGACCGCCGTCCTTTGCGGCGACCCCCACCCTGAACTGAAGGTTGGCAATCAGACAGACCCGCAGCGCGTGCGTGACCTCCCTGGGAATCAACAGCCCCGTAAAACCGATCAACAGCAGGTCCTCGGCGCCGTCCAGCAACCCGGCCACGGCCAGGCGCATGTGGGCTATTGCCCGCGCCTGCTCGTGGGTAAACGAATCGAACACCGACACGCGACCGTCAAGCGCCCTGCCCACCTTGGATTCGGAAAGACCGGAAAGACGCGCCGCCTCGGCCACGACTTCCCGGTCGGTGATTCGTTCATAACCGGTCGCGTCAACCAGAGCGCGCTCTATCGGGTCGTCCCCGCACCAGATACCACTGGCCAGCGTAATGACCGGCATATCAACCTCCTTCTCTAGCCTTCTTGGGAGGACGTGGGCCCGCAATAGACCAGAAGGGGGCAGCACTCCTCGTCGGCATCCCTGTGGGTTTCATGGTGCACGGCCCGCACCGCCTGCTCCATGGTGGGATAGATATGGTCCCGTCCCAGCTTTTCCAGGAAATGGGTGTCCCTGAACACCTTCATGACCCCTTCATTGACGCCGCTGAACGAGATGTCGGCGCCGTAGCTGCGCACCCGTTCGACCAGCAGGGACAGGGTCTCCTCGCCCGAAGCGTCGATGTCGTTGATGCCGTTGGCCACCACTATCAGGTGCTTCAGGCCTTCCTTTTTACGCAGCAGGTTGGTGATGTGGGCCTCCAAAAAGCTGGAATTCGCAAAGATCAGCGGGCCGTCGAAGCGGACCATCGACACGTATTTGCACTCGCTGAGATCGTGGTCGGTCACGGACCTGAACGCATGCTCCCGATCCCTGGCTAAAGACGCCACGGTGGGCCGCATGTTCTTGTACAGGAACACCCCCACGGATAACAGGACACCGATGAAGATGCCCTTGTCCAGGTGCGGGGCGAAAACCAGGGTGGCGCAGAATGTGATGATGGAAATGGCGCCGTCGTACCATTTGGCCTTCCACGCGTGAATAAAGCCCGATACATTCAAAAGACCTATGACCGCCATCATGATGACCGCGGCCAGGACCGACTGTGGCAGGTGGAACAGCAGCGGCGTAAAGAACATCAGGACAACGACCACGGTCAGGCTGGTTACCACGCTGGACACGCCGGACACGGCCCCGGCCTGGAGGTTGACCGCTGATCGCGAAAACGAGCCGGAAGTAGGATAGCTCATGCCGAATGAACCAAGAATATTGCCAAGCCCCTGACCGATCAGTTCCTGGTTGGGGTCCAGTCGCTGCCCTGTCTTGGCCGCCATGGCCTTGGCAATCGAGATGGCCTCCATGAACCCCAGCAAAGAAATGATGGCCGCGAAGGGCAAGAGCTGCAACAGGACGCCCAGGTCCACTTTGGGCGCGGACAGGGTGGGCAGACCGCCCGGGACCACGCCGACAACCGAGCCTCCCCCGCACACGCGAATCCCGGTCTTGTCAATGGGGTCAGACCCCACGTGTATGCGCCAGGCGCGTCCATCCCCCTTCATGCCCGTCGGCACCTTGCCCTGGGGATAGAGCGCCACCAATTCCCCCTTCCGCTCCACCCCTTCGAACATGAGGTCGCGAACGGCCCTGCGAAGACGGTGCGCCTCTTCCCTGGTCCTTTGTATGTCGTGTATCAAAATGCTGGCTTCATGTTCCGCGTCAAGAAGCGCCTTTATGTCGTGGCTCTGACCGGCGGTTTCTATGGCCTTGTTGACCTCGGTGCGCTGGTCGGCCAGGGGCTTGAGCCTGCCTGTGACCCGGTTGTATTCATCCACCAGTTTCAGCGCGTGCCTGGATTTTAGTTTCGACGCATCCACAGTGGCGTCGTGCTTGAAGCCGAGGCCCCATGACAGCAGTATGGTCACCACGACCGCGGCCAGCACATTGGGCGCGCGGGGCCACAGCCGCTTCATCCCGTACATGATTCCGAAAGCGAGGACCGCCATGCCCACGGTGGGCCAGTGAGTGAAGTGTGCCGCGGACTCGGCCACCCTTATGATGGTCTGGTAGTGGTGCTCGGCCTTGTCCACATGCACGCCGAAGATCTTGGAAAGCTGGGAAGAGGCGATGATCAGGGCAGCCGCGTTGGTGAAGCCGTTGACCACGGGATGGGAAAGCAGGTTGACGACCAGGCCGAGGCGCAAAACGCCCAGGCTGAACTGAAAGACCCCGACCATCAGGGCCAGCAGGATGGCGTAGGCGATATAGCCCTCGCTGCCCGCGGTAGCCAGGGGTTCAAGAGAGGCCGCGGTCATCAGGGACACCACCGCCACCGGACCCGTCGCGAGCTGGCGGCTGGACCCGAAAAGGGCCGCGATCATGGGTGGAAGAAACGAGGCGTAAAGCCCGTAATAAGGGGGAAGCCCGGCGAGCTGGGCATACGCCATCGATTGCGGGATCAATACCAGCGCTACTGTGATTCCCGCGATGGTGTCAATCTTCAGGTCCTGGAGGGCATACCCCCTGAACCATCGCAGGAACGGGAAGATGAGCTTCAGCATGAAGGCCCACTCTATGGCTGCCGATACAGTTGGACGGCAGGCTCGCGTCGGCCGCCCATCCAACGGTAGTCACTTTTTACGTATCCGGGAAACGTGTCAATCGGAATCGTCAGAAACAGAAATAAATGTCCGTTTCCGACCAATGACAACGGATCAACCCAGGTCTCGGATCAACCCAGGTCTCGGCTCAACTCTGGTTTCGGACCCACCCAGGTCAAAGGTCGCCTACCAGTTGCCGACTGGTAAAGATCTGCTGGTCCAATTCGGCCTGCGACTCGGGCGTGGTCTTGAACCTGTCCAGCTTCGCGGTGCGGCAAATGATGTCAGAGGCCTCATCGACGGTCAGCCTGTGGATGTGTATCACCAGGTCGTACAGCGAGGGATCGGCCACGTCCAGCCCGTACATGCCCTCGCTCCACTTGCGGCGTTCCTCGTCAAGACGTCGCAGGGCGCGCACGGCGTCGGCCCTCTCGATCCCCTCGCGGGCCATCAGAAGCTGGAGCCTATCCCCCCAGTCCGCGATGATCCGCACCTTCAGCACGTGGTGAAAGCCCTTGGCCAAAAACTGCCCCGCGAATCCGTGGTACACCACGTCGTCCTTCTGGAATTCCTTGAGCAGGGCGTATTGGAAATACGAGATGTATCTGTCCTTGCTGTGGGTAAAGTGATCGAAAAATCCCGGACCGTCCCTTACGGCCTTGACCAGGGAAAGCTCCGGGACGTTGAACTCCTTGGAGGCGCGGAGGATCAGGTCCCTGGACACGCACCGGTAGCCCAGGCAATCGGCCACCTTCTCGGCGACCTCCTTGCCACGACTGAAGGACCCCCGCGATATGGTGACGATCGACATTCGAGACGACTCCTGAAAGCGACAGAAGGAACTCCTGTTTACCAGTAAAACCTGGTTCATTTCAAGAGCAAACGATCTCCATGAGCCCGTGCGTACCTGTACGTAAGAGACGAAAACCATTACAGCGCAGATTGCCCCATCTGGCATTCCGACTTGATATTTGTACCGGAAATGATTACAGCTTCATGCTGGTGAAGGAGTTTATCCCTTGGTTGGAATTCCCGCAGCCGTCAGGAAGGTCCTCGCAGGATTGCTGGCAGCAGGTTTCCTGCTGACATCCTGGTCAGCCTACGAGCACCTGGTCCTGGTTCCGCACCGCTACTGCGCCGTCCACCATGCCGTTGAACCCATCGACGACCACGACCAACGGGCGCCCGCGCCCGACAACGGACACCAGCACTGCCGCTGGGACTTCCTGCTGAACCTGTCGCTGGACCTGCCTCATGCGGCTTCACTGGCCCCATTGACCGCGCCGATGACACAGCTTTGCGTCCGGCGCTCGACACCAGTACCATCCAGCCCCCTTTCCATCACGCTCGTGGCACCCAAGACATCGCCCCCCGCCGTGGCCTGATATCAGGGCCGCCGGACCCGAATTGCTCGGGTCTGAAAAATCGCATCGGAACTCTACGGAGAACAGACGGGAGGCAGGATGAAGGAGCATCTACTTGTTTTTTTGCGCGCTGGTTTCCTGAAATCAAAGCGCGGATTGATCACGACATTCCTGTGCGCCGGGATGATGCTTTCGGCGTCGGCCGGCGCAAAGGAAAAGCCCCAGGCCGGTGAATTGAAGGCCGATGAATCGGGGACCGACCAGGAAGTCAGGCAACTGAGGCTGGAGGTGGAGGAACTCAAGCGCTGGAAGGAGCGCCAGGAGCTGGACAGCCTGAAAAGCGCGGCCGAAACAGCGTCACAGGTCAAGAAGGAAGGGGGCCTGGAACTCAAGGAATTCCAGGGCGGCGCGCGTGCCCTCCAGGCCCTGAACCCGGAGTTGAGCGTCACTGGAGACATGTACGGCCAGGTGGTTGTCAGCGAAGGCAGGCTGGATTCGGCCGACGCCAGGAGCGGTTTCTATTTCCGCAACATAGGCCTGCACATCCAGAGCAACCTGGACCCTTTTTCGTTCGTGAAAGCGGCCATAGAGTTCAGCCAGGAGGGGGCCGAACTGGGTGAAGCCTACATCACCTGGACCAACGTGGCCAAGGGCCTCAACATCACGCTGGGAAAGTTCCGGCAGCAGTTGGGTGTGATCAACCGGTGGCACAAACACGCCCTGGACCAGTTCGATTTCCCCCTGATGCTGCGCGAGCCCTTTGGGGGTGACGGCCTGAACCAGGTCGGGATCGCCCTGGACTGGCTTTTACCGAAGCTGTGGGCCGACGAGCAATCCATCACCCTCCAGGTGACGAACGCGATGAACGGCAAGGCCTTTTCCGGGGACTTCTTTTCCATCCCGGCCGGCCTTCTGAGGGTCAGGAGCTATTGGGACCTGGACCGCGACCTGTACCTGGATTTCGGCGTCACCGGGCTTGTGGGCACAAACAACAAAAGGGGTGTTACGGACGAAAAGACGGGCAAAAAGGTGGACGAACCCTGGCGGCTTTCGGTCTTTGCGGGCGCGGACCTGAGTCTGGTCTGGGAGCCGGTAAACCAGGCAAAGTACTTCGGCGTGACCTGGAGGACCGAGTTCCTGTACGGATACAGGCAGGAACCCGACGACAGGAAAGTGCACTGGATGGGCGGCTACACCTACCTGGAGGGCAAGGTCTGGCGCAACTGGATCGTGGGCGCAAGGGCCGAGATCGCCGAGCCGTACGAATGGTCGCAGGACGTGAAGCTCCTGTGGCAAATCTCGCCCTACGTGACCTGGTGGCAAAGCCCCTGGGTCAGGACCCACCTGGAATACCAGTACATCGACGGAAACGCGAGGCCGGCCGAGCACAGGGTCATCCTGCAGGTGGTGCTGGCGGCCGGTCCCCACAAGCACGATAGGTACTAGTCCGACGGAGGTTTTGAAAATGATGGCTTTATGGAAATATCCGGCCCTGTTTCTGTTGCCGGCGTTGATCACGCTCTCGGGATACGCCGCACCTGCTCATGCAAAAATCAAGGTGGTCACCACCTTGCCCGATTACGCGTACGTGGCCCGATTTCTGGGCGGGGATCGCGTGGATGTCAAGGCCATAGTCCAGGGGGATCAGGACGCGCACTTCGTGCGGCCCAAGCCCAGCTTCGCGGTGTGGATGAACAAGGCCGACATGTTCGTGACCACGGGCCTCGACCTGGAACTGTGGGTCCCCACCCTGATGGACAAGGCCGGAAACGGTCGTATCCGGCAGGGTCAGCAGGGATATGTCGCCGCCGCGGACGGCATCCCCCTGCTGGAGATACCCGCCATCAAGGACAGGAGCCAGGGCGGGGTGCATATCTACGGAAACCCGCACATTCAGACCAGCCCGCTGAACATGAAGCAGGTCGCAAAGAACATCACCATCGGGCTTATCAAGCTGGATCCGGAGAACCGGGCGCGCTATGAGGCCCGCCTCGCGGAATTCGGGAAAAAGATCGACCGCCGCATGTTCGGAAAAGAACTCGTCTCGCTGTTGGGAGGCGACACCCTGGAGCGCCTGGCGAGGTCGGGCAACCTGGTCGATTTCCTCAAAGGGCGCACTTACAAGGGCAAGCCGATGTTGGACACACTGGGCGGCTGGATGAAAAAGGCACTGCCCCTGCGTGGGAGGCGGATCGTCACCTACCACAAGAACTGGGTCTATTTCACGACCCTTTTCGGTCTGGACGTGATCGGCGAGGTGGAGCCAAAGCCGGCCATCCCCCCGTCCCCCTTGGACGTAAAGCGCCTGATCAGCCGCATGCGCAACAACAACGTGAAGGTGATCCTGGCCGCCAACTACTTCGATGAAAACAAGATCCGCAAGATTGCGGACGCAGTGGGCGGACGCCCGGTGATAGTGCCCATGTCCGTGGGCGGAATAAAGGGATTGGACGATTATTTCAGTCTGGTGGATTACTGGATCGACGGTCTGAACGAGGCGTTTTCCAACCAAAACCAGGAATAGACTGCCATGGATTTTTTCAGCCTGATGACCCTGCCTTTTCTGGAATGCATGATCCTGGTGGGGATACACTCGTACCTGGGTCTGCACGTGATCCGGCGCAGGGTGATTTTCGTGGACCTGGCCCTGGCCCAGATCGCGGCGCTGGGGACCACAGTGGCCTTTCTGTTCGGGATCAATCCCCACTCCAGGGGGGCGTACTTCTATTCACTTGCCTTCACCTTCCTGGGCGCGGCGGTGTTCAGCCTGACCCGCGTCCGCAACGACAAGGTGCCCCAGGAGGCTGTGATTGGGCTGACATACGCCCTGGCCGCGGCCGTGGGCATCCTGGTGGTCTTCGGAGCGCCCCACGGGGCCGAGCACATCCAGGAGATCATGACCGGCACCATCCTGTGGGTGAAGGGGTCCGAGGTCCTGAACGCCGGGATCGTCTATGCCCTGGTCGGCGCATTTCACTATGTCTTCCGCCACCGGTTCATCCAGATCTCGGAAAACCCGGAACAAGCGTACCGCGACGGCGTGAATGTGAGGCTGTGGGACTTCCTGTTTTATATGTCTTTCGGCCTGGTGATCACCCACTCGGTCCAGGTGGCGGGAATCCTGATAGTTTTCGTGTTCCTGGTGGTCCCGGCCATCATCGCGGTCATGCTGACGGATCGTCTGGTCTACCAGTTGGCAATCGGCTGGGGCTTCGGCACCCTGGTTTCGGTAGCCGGCCTGTCGTTGAGCTATTTCGGTGACCTGCCCAGCGGACCGACCGTGGTTTCACTGTACGGCGCGGTCCTGATAACGGTGGTCCTGGTGCGCCACGTGGTGGTTGCGCAGCGCCCCATGCGGGTCCTGGCCAGGGTCATGGGCGGTGTCGTCGTGGTCGCCTTGATCGCGGCTGCCTTCTACGGCTTTGGACACTGGATCGCGGCGAACCCCGACCTTCGCGACAGCCCCTACAATCATCATCATTCGGGAATGCACGTCCACCACCACGACCAACCGGGGATGCACCAGCACCGGAACAGCTCCCACCACGGAAAAGAGGCGGCCGGCACGGACGCGGACGCCCTGCTGAAAAAGCTGGAGCCCCTGGACATAGTGGGAAAGACGGCCTTGCTGAAGGGCATAAACGACAAGGATTCGCTGCTGACGGCGTTCAAGAACGCCAAGGGGTATGAGAGCCTGGTCGCGCTGGGGCAGAGGATCTTTGCCCTGGACCACGCCAAAGGGGCGCCGTTGCTGGTGAACCTTATGGGACACGGGGACACGCCTCCCATGTTCAGGGACCAGATCCTCGGCGCCCTGCGCAAGGCCTACCCGGACGGCCCTACCGCCTTCGACCCATGGTCCGCGCCCGACACAAAGGGCAATATCGAGGCCCTCAAGCAGTGGCGAAAACTGGTGGGGGACGATCATCGGGCATGATCGGCATCTGCGGGCGTGTTTCTTCTGTGTTTCTCCTGACTGTTTCTCCTGACCGAGGTTAATTTTTTTGGGGCCAAATTTACAGATGGCATTGGGGATTTGGCGTGTTTCTCCTGTCATGGTCGCGGCCAGATTGCTTGCGGCCGCGCGACGGTGACGCAATCTGCATCCGAAATGGCATTTGGTGTTGACATCCGGTACTCAAGCTATTAAAAGCCAACGGTTTTTTCATCGGAGATAGGGAAATGAAAACATTAAAAGGTGTTCTGACGTGCGTCCTGGGACTGCTGGTGGCGGTCGGCTGCGGCGACAGGACCACCAACGGCGGCGTGGACTACTCGGGGACGGACCTGACCGGGCTCGACGCCGAAACCTTGTCCTTGGAACTGCCTTCGGACCTCCCCTGGAACCCCTGGGATCAGGGCAAGTCCGATCTGGCCAAGTCGGATTTGCCCAAGTCGGATCTGCCCAAGGGCGACAATCCGCCTCAGTACGGGACGACCATTTCCGAGATTCAGAACTCGGACAACAGCATCAAGTGCCTGGACGGGTTCCAGAACTACGAGGAAGGCTTCCAGTTGGTGGATGTGGTCGTGACCGCCCCGCGTTACAAGGCGTCCAGTTCCAAGGACGGCTACTTCGTCGCCGAGACCGGCCTGTCCGTCGCTGAACCCTGGAAGGGCGTCGCAGTGACCGTGGACAGCGCCCAGGGCACGAATTATCCGGTCGGAACGGTGCTTTCCATGATGGTGGATCACCTAGAGTACTACTGCTTCACCGAACTTGAGGTCGTGAGCCATCAGGACAAGGGCACCGCGGCGGTTCCGGCCCCCGCGGTCATCAACCCAGCGGATGTCGGCAGCCAGGACCCGGCCACGGCCGAACAGTGGGAGGGCGTCCTGGTCCAGGTCAACAACGTCGAGGTCACCGAGGCCGTGGTCAACGGCAGCGACGGCAAGGACCACGGCATGTTCAGGGTCACGGGCGGCTTGATTGTGGCCAACGACTACCACCTGAACTACATGAACAAGGACACCGACCAGCGCACCCTGGGAGACAAGTTCGACGCCATCATCGGCGTGATCACCTACAGCTTCGGCAACTACGAACTGCTGCCTCGTTGGGACGCGGACCTCGTGCCTGAAGGCGGCCTGGCGGACACCCCCCCGGAGGCCGTGTCGGAAACGATCGAACCTGCCCCCGAATCGGTTGAGGATGTGCCGAACGTGGCCGAGGACGTGCCGGAAACAACCGAACCAACACCCGAAACGGCTGAGGACGTGCCGAACGTGTCCGAGGACGTCATCGCCGAAGTGTACGATTTCGGTCCGGGCGAGGAAGTGGAACCCGACGTCAACCCTGCCGTCAAGACCGTTTATTCAATCCAGTCGGCCGACCCCAGCGCCAAGTGCGCTGTCGAGGAAAACGGCGAGGTGATCGAGACAGGTATTCAATTGAAGAACGTGGTGGTTACGTCGCCAAAGGTGTTCGTATCCGGCAGCATCCGCGGCTACTATGTGTCCGATCAGGTCGCAACCGCGGGTGAATACACAGGCATTCTGGCCACCTTCCCGTCGGACTGGACCCTGGACCTGATCCCGGGCGACATCGTCACGGTCGACGGCGACTACGTCGAGCATTTCTGCTTCAGCGAGATCGATGCAACTACCATCGACAAGACCGGAACCGGCGCGGTTCCGGCTGCTGCCCAGGTCGGCGCCGATGTGTTCGCCGGCGGTGGATCGGCAGCGTCCGAGCCGTGGGAGGGCGTGTACGTCAAGCTTACCGACACCCTGACCGTGCAGGACGCGGCCGGAGGCAACAAGCCCGCGTGGTGGTTCAAGGTAAAGACGGACTCCGCAAACGATATCTTTGTCTCGAACAACTTCGACATCGACGACAATGGCGCGAACACGCCCGCCGCAAACGACGTGTTCACCTCCATCGCCGGATTCGTCAAGTACAGTTGGGGCACCTACCTGATCGCGCCTCCAGCCATCGACGATCTGGTCAAGTAACAGCCGCAGCCTTTGTGATTCGCGAGCGTTGGCGTAGGTCCCCGCCTGTCCGTATTCACCCGAGCCCGGAGACGCAGCGGGCGCGGCCCATCATTGAAGCCGGTTTGTTGAAGCCGGTTTTGACACCGCCCACCCTCTCTCATATCATGCGCCGGTGGAATCAAGGGCAGCCCCTCAGATGATGAAGGTCCCAACCGTCGGCGCTGTTGCCTGTACCGTCGGGCTTGCGCTGCTGTTCAGCTCTGCCGGCGCCCTGGCGCAAAGGACCACGTTCGACAAGACCGTGCCGATGGTGGACCGCCCCATCACCCTCAAAAAGGGCCACGCCGAGTTCGGCATGGACCTGGTAGTCGGCCTGGACAAGGGGGCCGCCGGCGATCACGTTGCCCTCGCCTCTGGGTACCTCAGCGACCGGTACGACGGCGTGTCCATTTCCTACGGGGTTTCGGACCGGTTCGAGATAGGCGCTGCCCTTGAAATGCTGTGGTGGGACCGCGGCCATGGCCTGGATATCCTCGGCAGCGTGTACGTCTTTGCCAAGTGGGCCTTTCTGGAAAACCTGGGGGTGGAGGTCGGACTCCAACTCCCGTCCAAAGCGGGTGAAATGGGCCGGCTGGTCGTGCATCGCGGCTCGATCCTGCTCAGCGCCCCGTTCAAATACCCCATCGTACCGGGCGTCATGGCCATCCATGCCCGACCTGATGTCTGGGTGGGTTTCGCCAAGACGGGCTACTATGGGGTCGATTCGTCGCCCCAGATCACGGTCTTCGCCGACCTGGGCCTGACCTTCAACATCACCCCCGAGCTGTTCCTCGACGTGTCCGTGGGCGTGGGCAAGCCGGTCCAGGGCTACACCAACGCTGGGGGGCTCAAGGACGGCGTGCTGTTTCTGGCCCAGGGCCTCAAGTCCAGGGGCACCGACATGTTTCTTCCGGCAAGCGTATGGCTCGGCTACACCGTGATCCCTTCCCTGGATATCGGGCTGTCTTTCACGTTCCAGGACCTGAACGGCCATGGGATCGACAACAGGAATCTGACCATCACGTCGGCCTTTCGTTTCTGAGGTAGGCGGAGGTGTTTCATGGAACGGC
Source organism: Deltaproteobacteria bacterium (assembly GCA_013151875.1). Classification (GTDB taxonomy): domain Bacteria; phylum Myxococcota_A; class UBA9042; order DTJE01; family DTJE01; genus JADDHL01. The sequence goes on along the minus strand of JAADHL010000014.1, from coordinate 2,378 downwards.
GCATCCGTAGGACGGCGGTCTTCATCGCGGTCATGTCCACGGCCGTGGTCGTGAGCATGCCCGCATCCGCACGCGACATGAACGGCAAGTTCGGGCTGGGTTTCGACCAGACCCTGGCCGGCGTTTCGGGCATCTCGGCCAAGTACTGGATCGGCGATTTCGCGATCCGCGGCATCCTGGGCATTGATTTCGTGGTGCCTAGGTCGGGCGGCACGAAAACAGGGGTCAATTTCGCCCTGGGCATGATCTACAACTTCGCGCGTTCCGAGGCCGCCAACCTGGGTATCGGCGTGATGGCCGACCTGGGCTACCGCAATGCAGCTTCAACCGGGGGCGACAGCGTAATCCAGGTAAACGTGGAGGTGCCGCTGACCGCCGAGGTCTTTGTCACCGACCATTTTTCTTTTCACATTTCCGTAGGCATCGCCATCGCAATCATTCCACAGGCAGGGACCGCCCTGGGCGATGCCCGCCCAAAGACCGACAGCAAGGGCAACACGATAACCGATGCCCAGGGCAATGTGATCAGTTACCAAGGAAATCCGTCGGCCACGGGCGAGGCCGCCGGGGAAAACGACAAGGTCGGCGTCCATATCGGATCGGGCAGCCTGTTCGGAAATATCGGTTTCACCTACTACTTCTGACAGGCATCTTCATCGTCGGTTCCGGCCGAAAATATGGCCCCTTTCTTCGCAACCGTTTTGAAATATCGCATGGATCAAGGATAATCGTCTGGTCACGACGAATCCGAGGCCGTCAATGAAGATCCTGCCCACGCTTCTGCTTTTGTTGCCCATGTCCCTGGCGTGCGGCAAATCCACGAAAGATCCCCAGGACGCTCAATATCAGGACGCGCTACAGCCGGACGTGGAAATGCATGACGACCTTGGTAAAGGTGAGTTCGCGGTGTGCGTTCCCGGCACTTTCAAATCGTGTTCGGACGACAACCTGGGCCAGGTGATATGCAACGCGGATGGGACCGGGTTCGAGGTCGCCCTGTGCGGCGAGGACAGCATCTGCCTGTCCGACGACGTGGGATGCACTGCCTGCAAGCCCGGCGCAAAGAAGTGCAAGGACGACGACGTCGTGCTGAGGTGCGACGAAACCGGGGCCGAATACGTCGAGGCCCAGAACTGCAACGGCGCCCAGACCGGGCAGGTGTGCATTCTGGGGAGCTGCGTAAAGCTGTGCGAGATCAACAAAAAGCTGCATTCATACATCGGGTGCGAGTACTGGGGCGCCGACCTGGACAACGCCTTCGTACCCGGGGGCAGATCGGGCTTTTATAACGCCACGGACGCCCAGTATTCGATCGTGGTTTCGAACACCAGCCAAAAATACCCGGCCAAGGTGCAGATATTCAAGTGGGACATGGGCGAGGACAAGGAAAAGGAAGTCGTCATGGACAGCATGGGCGAACAGCTGCCGACCGACCCCATTCCCCCAATGGGGCTGCGGATCTTCAACCTGCCGAAACGCAACGTAGACAGTACGGTTCAGGCGCCCCTGGCCTATAAGGTGGTGTCGTCAATCCCCATTACCGCCTACCAGTTCAACCCCCTGGAAAACGAAAAGGTGTTCAGCAACGATGCCTCTATCCTGTTGCCTTCCCATGTCCTGGGAAAACAGTACATCGTGATGACACGCGAACAGACATTTCAGGAGCTGAAAGGCTACCTGACCGTGATCGCCACCTACCCGGGCGAGACCCAGGTATCCTTGACCGTGACGGCCCCCACCCTGTCCGACAACGGAATCGAGCACATGGAACCAGGCGACAGCATGGTGCGCATCCTGAAACAGTATGATGTCCTGAACATCGAGACAAACGCCTACGGCGCGGACCTCAGTGGGTCGGTGGTTCTGGCCAATCACCCGGTTGCCGTGTTCGGCGGCAGCGAGGCGTCGAACGCGCCAAATACCAACCATTGCTGTCCGGACGGCGACTGTGGGTACTATATCTACGAGCTGCCGTGGCTCACGTGCAAGGACCCGGACGTGGAGTGCCTGTGCGAATGGCCCTATCAGAACCTGACGCCCCCACAGGAGGTCCCTTGCAAGGGCAATGACGATTGCATGAAGTACAATACCTGCTGCGCGGATCACCTCGAAATGCAGATGTTCCCCATCGAGACCTGGGGCACCGAGTACATCGCCACTCACTCGTATCCCAGGGGCAAGGAAGAGGACGTGTGGCGCATAATGGCGGCTGAGAACGGCACCAAGTTAACCACCTTTCCGATCCAGATTAATCCCCCGGTCCTGAATCGCGGCGAATACGTGGATTTCGAGTCCAAAAACAATTTCGAGATCCACGCCACAAAGCCGGTCCTGGTGGGCCAGTTCCTCGCGGCCCAGGACGCCCCGGACCCGAATGT
>JAADHL010000013.1 GCA_013151875.1 Deltaproteobacteria bacterium | reverse complement strand
GGGACCAGTACGGATCACCGAAGGAAAACGCAGGAAAGACAGGACCGAAAGGCCCGCGGTGTACCGCCCCGCACCCCCGGTGGGCAGCACGTGATTGGTGCCCAGCACATAGTCGCCCAGGACCTCGAAGGTATGCGGCCCTATGAAGGCGCACCCATAATTGCGACAGCGGTCGATGAAGGCGTCAGGGTCCGCCAGCACGACTTCCAGGTGTTCGGGCGCCTTGCGATCCACCACCAAAGCTGCCTGCTCCAAGTCATCCACTTCCACCACGAGGCCGTTTCGATCCAGCGCCGACCGCGCCACTTCACCTGTATTCAGGAAAGCGACCTGCCGCTCGACTTCCGCGATCACGGCATCCGCCATGGCCGTGTCCGTCGTTACCAGAACAGGAATCGCCTCAACGTCATGCTCGGCCTGGGCCAGGAGGTCCGCGGCCAACAGCTCCGGTTCAGCCGTACCGTCCGCCACTATCATGACCTCGGTGGGACCGGCTATCATGTCGATCCCGACACGGCCGAACGCCATTGCCTTGGCCGCCTGCACATAGCTGTTTCCAGGCCCCACTATCATGTCGACCCGCGGGATGGTTTTCGTGCCTGCCGCCATTGCGGCGATGGCCTGCGCCCCTCCCACTCGGAACACCCGATCCGCGCCGGACAGGTGGGCCGCGGCCACGGTGTGTGGGTGGATGCGCGGGCTGCACACGACTATTTCCTCGACACCTGCCGCACGCGCCGGCACCACGGTCATGACCGCCGTGGAAGGCAGGGGATAGCGCCCTCCCGGGACGTACGCCCCCACCCTCTGAATCGGAATCGGTCGGACCTCGACATCGGAATCGCCCACGGAATAGTTGAAACGCCCAATGTGGTCCAGATGACGTACGGCCGCCTCGCGCACCCGGTCGATCGACAGGTCCAGGGCCTCCCTCAGGTCATCAGGCAGGCCGGCGACGGCCTGATGACGTTCATCGATCCCCACTTCCAGGGGCTCATCGACGTCCAGGCCGTCCAGTTCCCGCGCATGTTCGCGCACGGCCTCGTCGCCACCGGCGACCACCGCGTCAAAGATCTCGCGCACCGCCGCGCGCACCCCCGGATCGAGCACGGCCGGCGCAAGGTCCAGCCGGCCCAGGTCCGCGTAACGCACCCGTTTCATCTCTCCCTGCCCCTGAGTTCCGCGATGATCTCGTCCAGGTCCACGCCCCTCTTTGCGGCGTACGTCAGCAGGAAATACATGACGTCGGCCGCCTCCCACACCACGTCGTCGTGAGACTCGGCGGTCAGCAGTTCGTAAACCTCCTCATTGAGCTTACGAGGTATACGGTCGTCCTTTTCGAACAGGAAGGAGGTATATGACCCTGGTTGCGGGTCCTCGCGGCGTTTGGTTATCACATCGAAAAGGGTTCCCAGGTTAAAGCGCTTGCCTCCGCCCCCGAAACACGTGTATGTACCCTTGTGGCAGGCGACCCCCTTTTGTTCCACCACGAACACCAGCGCGTCCCGGTCGCAATCCGTCAGAACGCGGGCCAGTCTTTGCGTGTTGCCCGAGGTTTCGCCCTTGACCCATATGGAGTCTCGCGAGCGCGAGTAGTAGGTCGCCCGGCCGGTATCTATCGCCTGCTTCAGAGATTCCGCGCTGGAATACGCGAGCATGAGCACCTGACCGTTGGGGTCCTGGGCCACCGTGGGTACAAGGCCCTTCGAAAAATCCATGCACGCCACAAAGGCGTCGGACACGTCCATGGCGCCGGTATAGATTGCCATTCCAACCTGCACGTCCACGCCTTCCCGGTCCAGTGCAACGACTTCATCGAGGTCCTTCACTCCACCCGCGACCGTCAGGGACAGACCCGTGGCAGCGCGCAGTTCCCGGACGCGTTCCATGGAAATGCCGCGCATGGTCCCCTCGGTCTCTACGAAGGTGCACAGGAAGCCGGAGGCATAAGGGGCCAGGATCTGCATCTGTTCCACCGGAGTCTTGCCCGTCCGCGTAGTCCAGCCCTTCGTGACCACGTCTCCCTCGATGGAGTCAAGCGCCACGATGACGCGATGGCGAGGAAGCCGGGAAAGAAGGTCACGTGAAGCCGCGGTGCCGATGATCACACGATGCGCGCCGGCCCTAAGCAGACGCCTTGCATGGTCCTCGGTACGGATGCCGCCGCCTACGCGGCAGGCGGCGTGCTTGACGATCTCGCGGATCAGGGCCTCGTTGTCGCCCTTGCCCATGGCAGCGTCAAGGTCAACCACCGCGATCTCGCCCACGCGCCCGAACCTCTCGGCCAGTTCGATCACGTCCGTTCTTTCCAGGACCTTTTCCCTGCCGTGTTTAAGTTGGACGGCCTTCCCATCCATCAGGTCTATGCTAGGGACCAGCATCTGTCAGTTCCTCCCAACCCGTTAAATCCTGACTGGAACGCCTTTTTCAGCTAGGTATTCCTTGACGTCGCCCACCGAATACTCGCCGAAATGAAAGATCGAAGCAGCCAGGGCCGCATCCGCCTTTCCAGCGGTCAGCGCCATGCGCACGTCCTCCAGTGTACCCGCGCCCCCGGATGCTATTACCGGTACGGGCACGGCCTCGGCCACCGCCGCGCACAGGTCGAGGTCATAGCCGGTCTTTGCCCCATCCTGGTCCATCGAGGTCAGCAGCAGTTCTCCGGCCCCGGCCTCCACGACGTCATGGGCCCATTCGACCGCATCCAGCCCTGAAGGGGTCCGACCCCCATGAGTGTACACCTCCCAGCCCCCGACCGAGCCATGTACCCGGCGTCGGGCATCGATGGCCACTACCACGGCCTGCGAGCCGAAGGCCCTTGCCGCCCTGGTGATCAAACCAGGGTCCCTGACCGCGGCGGTGTTGACCGACACCTTTTCGGCGCCCGCGCGCAGGACCGCCGCCATGTCCTCCACGGTGTCGAGGCCGCCCCCGACTCCCAACGGAACGAACACCTCGGCAGCCACCGCCCGAACCACCTCAAGGGTTATCTCGCGGGCCTCGAAGCTGGCGGTTATGTCCAGAAAAAAGACCTCGTCAGCCCCTTCCCGATAGTAGCGCTTCGCCAGTTCCACCGGGTTTCCCGCATCGCGCAGGTCAACGAACTGCGTACCCTTGACCACCCGCCCGCCCTTGACGTCGAGGCATGGAATTATGCGTCTGGTCAGCACGCAAGCCACCTCCGGAGCAGGGCCAGACCGACCGACCCGGACTTTTCAGGATGGAACTGCAGCGCCAGCATGGAACCCACGGAGATCGCGGCCGTAAAAACGCCGTGGTAGTCGGACTCGGCGGCAACGACCCCACGTTCTTCCGGGACCACGTGATAGGAATTCACGAAATAATAGTACGACTTGTCGATCACGCCCTTGCCGACCGGCTCAACCAGATTGAAGCCAACCTGGGGCACCTTCGGCGCGTCGAACCGAACCACCCGCCCGGCAACCAGGCCCATGCCGACCTCGGCAGGGTCTTCATCGCTGCCGTCGAACAGGACCTGAAGGCCTACGCACACACCCAGAAAAGGTCGTCCTGCGGCCACATGATCCCTGATCATGGCATCAAATCCCCGTTCGTGAAGGGCCCTCATGACCTCCCCGAAACGGCCCACGCCCGGCAACACCAGACGGCTCGCGCTGGAGGAATCATCCGCGCTGCGGACAACGGAAGGCGTCGCCCCGACAGCGTCCAGGGCGCGCGCCATGGACCCGACGTTGCCTGCGCCGTAGTCCAGGACAGTTACTGAGACGTGATTACCGATGGCTACAATGTCCCCTTTGTGCTGGGAATCTCCCCCGCGGCCCTCTTGTCGACCGTAACCGCGGTCTTCATCGCCTTGCCGAAGGCCTTGAAGATCGCCTCGGCCTTGTGATGGTCGTTTTCCCCATAGGGCATGGTCACGTGCACAACGCATTTCAGGCCCTGAGAGAATCCAAAGAAGAACTCGCGCAGCAGGGCAACCTCCAGGTCGCCGACCGTGCGGTTCGTGAAGTCCGCCTCGAAGTGCAGAAGGGACCTGCCGCACACGTCCACCGTCACAAAGGCCACCGCCTCATCCATCGGAAACACGAAGAATCCCGCCCTGGCGATACCCGCGCGCCCTCCCAGGGCCTGGGAAAACGCCTCGCCGAGAACGATTCCGGTGTCCTCCAGCAGGTGGTGCTGGTCCACGTGCAGGTCGCCTCGGGCCTCTACCTTCAGGTCGAACAGGCCATGCTTTGCAAAGGCTTGCAGCATGTGATCGAAAAATCCTATTCCTGTGGCGACTTCCGATCTACCGGCGCCGTCCAGGCCCAGTTCAATCCGGATGGACGTCTCGCTGGTTTCCCTGTTTACGTCGGCGCTTCTCATGGCAGCACATCCGTTATGCGGGTAACGTCAGGAATCAATACGTCCGCGCCCGCATCGGCCAGGAGGCGATCATGGACCTGGGGGTCGGCACCCGGGGTGCGGCAACCCACCGTCAGAAACCCGGCCGCATTGGCCGCGACCATGTCCGAGGTCGAATCTCCCACGTACGCGGCAAGCCTGGCCCCCAAAGCGTCATGGGCCTTGAGCAGCCCGTGGGGTGATGGTTTCAGGTTTCCGGCGCGTCCAACGTCCTCGCGGGCGACCACCACCCTGAAATACTTCTGAACGCCGAATCGTTTCATGGTCCAGATGGCCTCTTCACGCGGCCTGGACGTCACGATTCCAAGTGGATGTCGGCGCGCAAGCCGGGCCAGTGTCGCGCGGGGCATGAGCCAGGACTCCATCTCGCGCAGTCCGCGTTCCTTTCCGACCCCGAGGTAGTGCCTTTGAAACACCCTCTTCACGCTGCGCATGGATTTTTGGACCCCACGTTCGGCAAGGAGCCACCGGGTCAGGGCCCAATCGTCGGAAAAAGAGCCGGAGTTGCGCGCGAGGTGTATCTCGTCGAATGTCACTGGTCCACCCCCAAGGTCCCCCACGGTGGCGGCGATGGCGGCGCGGTACGATTCAGACACGTCCACCAGGACCCCGTCCATGTCGAACACAAGGGCGCGCCCCCTGAAGATCCGCTCCAGAGTCTTCACCAGAACCCTGGACTGCCCAGAGGAGCCGATCCCGACCCTCAGACACCCTCTGGTGACCGGTCCACCGCCCAGCCCCCTCACCAGGATGCCTTCTTCCTTCAGCGCCAGGCGCACGCGTTCCGCCTCGGCCCCGAACCTGGCCAGCAGAAAATTGGCCCTGGTCGGGAAGCGATGCACCTTGAGGCGATCCAGGCCCTTTTCAACCACTCTTCTGCCCGCGTGAACCATGCGGACATAGCGCCTGACGTAACCACGGTTCCTCAACGCCGCTTCCAGAGCGGTCACCGCCAGGGAACTGACGCCGTAGGGGCTGACGATCTTTTTCAGTGGAGCGACCAGCGGCTTGCATCCGGCAATCACGCCCACCCTCAGCCCGGCAAGGCCGTATGCCTTGGAAAAGGTGCGGATGACAAGCAGGTTGGGGAAACGACGCACCCATTCGATCAGTCCGACGCCCGAATACTCCCAGTAGGCCTCGTCCAGCAGCACCACGGTCCCACGCCCGGCCGCTGTGGACACCATGCGTTCCAGGTCCCGCGGCTCCACCAGGGTGCCGGTGGGGTTGTTGGGATTAACGACCACGAGCATCCGCGGCGCTGTTTCGGCCTTCAGGCGTCGCATCACGTCATCAAAAGGAAAGGACATGTCGCGCCCATAGGACACGGCATCGAAACCTATTCCCAGGATCTGGGCGTGGATGCGGAACAGGGCGAACGTCGGCACGGGCAGGATCAGGGCATCCCCCGGCGAAAGATAGGCCAGATAGATCGCCCTTATGGCCTCGTCTGTGCCATTGGTCAGCACCACCATGTCCGGGTCCAGTCCCAGGTGCCGCGACACCTTTCTCGTAATGCTCCCATATTCGGGATAGGCCGCAAGGTCCTCCAGGGTCAGGCCCTTGAGCGCCTCGATCACCTCCTGGGAACATCCAATGGTGTTTTCGTTGAAGTCCAGCCTCAGCATACCGCGCCGGCCTTCCGCCGGGGCCTGGTATCGGACCATCTCGTCAATCTCGCGACGAGGCATGGGCGCCGGAAAATCGATCATCAAATCACGATCTTGTTGAGGGTGTACTCGAGTATGTCGGATGCCCCCAATTCCTTCAGTCGAGGAACCAGCGCGGGCACCTCGCTACGGAGCACGGCGACCTTCACCGAAAACCCGTCGCCTCCGAACAGGGGACTGACCGTGGGGCTCTTCATCCCGGGGGCGGCCGCAACCACCGTATCCAGGCGGTCGGCCGGCACGTTCATCTCGAGCAGCACCCTTTCGCGGGCGGCCAGGACCGATCGCATCAGACCCGCAAGTCCCTCGATCCTTTCGCGCCTGACCGGGTCGCCCATGGCCCGGGGGGCGGCGATGAACCGGGTGGTGGAAGTCATCACCTCGGCCAGAACCTTCAGTCCGTGTGACGCCAGCGTCGCACCGGTGGACACGTTGTCCACGATGAGGTCCGCGTCCTCGGGCGGGAACACCTCGGTCGCGCCGTAAGAGCGCACGAACGTGTGCTCCAGTCCCTGGTCCCGCATGAACTCCCGGGTGATTTTCTCGTATTCCGACGCCACCACCACACGCCGACCCTTCAGGTCGGACAATCCGTTCACATCACGGCCCGCGGCGGCCACGATACGCACCGGATTGAAGCCCAGGTCCAGGACCTCGACCACGTCGGCGCCGGATTCCTTGACCCAGTCGCCGCCGGTGAATCCAACGTCCGCGGAACCCAGCCCCACCAGAGCGGGGATGTTCTGGGGCTTGAACATCTTGAGGGCGATGTCCGGGGCGGAAACAGTGGGCCTATAGGACCGCGCGCCCCGTCCGGGATCCAGGCCCACGTCGCGCAACAGGGTCGTGACCTCCGGTTCCAGCCTCCCCTTCGGGACCGCCAGCCTGATTATGGTTTCGGACATGGGCATTACCTTAAATGCGGACCCGAAGCGTCCGCAAGGCGTCATGATATTGCAATTGTCCGATCATGTCGATCATGGCTCGCGGTGAAGGCAAGCGCGGCGCTACCGGAATCATGGACCACGGGAATCCTTCCGACCAACAAGATGGCCTGGGAATGGACATCATATTCGCGGTCGCCGATGATTCGTCCAACTGTTATCATCGGACAGGCATCTGGGGATTTGGAGACATGAACGCGGGCTCGTTTTTCTGGGCCGTGGCGGCAACTGCCTCGGCACTGACGGCATGCGGGGGGGGCGGCGGCGACAATCCGGGTTCGGACGCCGGAATCGGTCCCGACAAGGGTGCGTCGCCGGAATGCGTCACGGCCTCCCAATGCGACGACGGCGATCAGTGCACGATAGACGAATGTCTGGGCAGCAAATGCGTGTATACCCCGCTGGACTGCGACGACGGCAACCTGTGCACCGACGACACCTGCGCGAACGGGCAGTGCGCCCACGATTACAAGCCGCTCTGCTGCATCACCGAGGTTGATTGCGACGACGGCGATCCGTGCACCACGGACACCTGTTATTCCTATGCCTGCAAACATGAAGTGCCGGACACCACCTGCTGCAAGGACGCCTCCCATTGCGACGACGGCGATCCCTGCACCCTGGACGACTGCCAGTCCAATAAATGCACGCACCAGATCATTACGGGGTACTGCTGCCAGAACGACCTCGACTGCATTGATTCCAACCCGTGCACCAGCGACACCTGCGAGGAAGGCAAGTGCGTGCACGTCAACGCCGGGTGCTGCCAGTACGATGAAGACTGCGATGACGACGACCCCTGCACTCAGAATGGGGTCTGCAACGACAAAAACGTGTGCGAGTACACCGAACCACCGGGGTGCTGCTCCAACGACGCTGAATGCGACGACGGAAACGCCTGCACCGTGGACGCCTGCAAGGACCTGCACTGCGAACACTCCTCGGTGGGGGCGTGCTGCGCCTCGGACGCGGACTGCGCCGTCACCGACCCGTGCAAGGTCGGCAAGTGCGTGATCCCATCCGCGGGAGATAAGGGCGAGTGCGAGATAACCCTGGTGTCCTCGCCCGAATGCTGCACCACGTCCGTGCTTTCAGCAACGTTCGACGACCTGAAGATGGACGGCTTCACCGCGACACCGCTGTACGGCGAGGGACCCGGGTGGGTGGTTGATCAAAAGCGCTCCGTCAGCCCGCCGGCCAGCCTTTACTTCGGCGACCCCGACAATCACTCCTACAACGTGGACGTCCAGACGCCGGTCGGCGGCAGGGCGGCATCCGCACAACTCGACCTGTCCAAGACCCTGGACCCCGAACTGCGATTCCAGGTCTGGAAGGAAACCGAGATCGTGGCTTCTTCCGATGTGCTTTCGGTGATCGTCGTCACGGACGACGGGGACGAGTCCGTGGTGTGGTCCACGGCGCAGTACCCGCAGTTCGCCAATACCTCGGGCGCCTTCGTGCCGGTGAACATCAGCCTGGCCGCGTTCGCCGGTCAAAAGGTCAGGGTCGTGTTCGAATTCGACACGACCAATGGGTTCGCCAATACTTACGAAGGCGTTTACATCGACGACGTGCTGGTGGTTGGAAAGTGCCAATGAGCAGTCCGCAAGGACACAATATCAAGGCCATGGCGCAGGCGGACGCCGACCGGATCCGCGGCGCGCTCCCCGTGCTGACACACGGTCTGACCGCATGGGTCATGACGATTCACCTGGCCGCGACGGCCGTGCTCTCATGGATAGTGTTCACGAACGATTTCCCATATCCGATCATGTATCCGCTGATGGGCCTGCTGCTGTGGCTCTTCATCGCCCTGCGGTTCATTGCCCAGTATACCGGTCAAACCTTTGCGGCGGGGGGGCTCGTGGTCACCAACCTCGTCCTGCTGGTTTTTTGGGTATGGGTCCTGCTGGACAAGGTGCCCGGCAGGCCGGTGATAATCGGCAGGGTAACAGGCAGGCCGGAACTCCCCATCCTGTATGTCCCCATCGCCATGTACTCCGTGGCGGGCCTGTCACTTCTGGTCCAGTTGGTAGTGGCCAGGCTGAGGCGTAAAAGCTGAGGCGGCAAAGATGAAACCACCGGTACTGGTCATCGCCGGACTTGATCCCAGCGGGGGCGCCGGAATCCTGCGTGACGCACGCGCCGTCAACTCGGCCGGGGTCGATTGCCGGGTGGTGGCGACATCCCTGACAGCTCAGGACGAAAACTCATTCGATCGGTTCGAAGACGTGTCCCCGGACATGGTCGAGGCCCAGTTCAAGGCCGCCGTCCGCTCGAGGCATCCAGCGGCCGTCAAGGTAGGAATGCTGGGGTCCAGGGCCAACTGCGAAGCGGTCGCCCGTCTGCTCCGCGGCCTGAAAACCAGACCTCCATTGGTCGTGGACCCGGTCCTTGCCGCCTCATCCGGCGGTAACCTGACCGATGACTCAGACCTTGCGTCGCTTCGCGATCATATGATTCCCCTGGCGTCACTGGTCACGCCCAACGTCCCCGAAGCCGCTGTCCTGGCGCGCATGGACATCACGGGAGTCGAGCAGATGGAGTCCGCGGCCGTCACGATCCTGCGGATGGGAGCCGGCGCGGTTCTGGTCAAAGGCGGCCATCTGAAATCGGAAACAGTCACCGATGTCCTGGCGATCAAAGGCGAATCAGTGAGGCTTTTGCGACACGAACGCCTCCCTCGCGGCATACACGGCTCCGGCTGCCTCCTGTCCTCCACCGCCGCCGCCCACCTCGCCCTGGGGAGCAGCCTGGCAGAGGCCGTTCAACTGGGCATCGACGCCGTGGTCAACGAGATTGGTTTATGAAATCACACGTCTTCGCGCGGCGTCCCGCATGGGACGGGCCAAAGTCCACGCCTACCGATGATCACCTTTTGAAACGAACGTCTTGAGGCGCCGGAACAGGTCCTTGCGTAATGGGGGGTTGTCCAGGGGTCGTTTCTCGCCGGGATCCTTGCGGACGTCATACAGCAGCACCTCCCTGGACGACAGGTCCCACATCAGCTTGTAGTCCCCCAGATAGATCGCCTTGCGGAACTTCAACGGCCCCTCGCAGTTGACCATCAGTTCCGAATAGATCGGTCTCATGTAGTCCGAATCGTAGCCGGAAACGGCCCGCACCAGGCTCAAGCCCTGGGTACCCTTGCCGTCCTCCTGGAAACCCAGCACATCCAGGATCGTCGGGAAAACGTCCACCAGCGAAACCCGCCGGTTCACCACGGCGTGTCCCATCCCCGGGACATGGACCAGCAGCGCGACGTGCACGCTCTCGGCGTGGACGTTGTGGGAGTGCTGATGGCCGCCGTGTTCACCGAATTCCTCGCCGTGGTCCCCGAAAACAACGACGATGGTCCGATCCAGCAGCTTCGTGAACCTCAGAAAGTCCATCAGGATCCCAACGTAGTGGTCCGCGTAGGCAATCTCGCCGTCATACAGGTCGATGGGGCGGTTGCCGAAATCCGGGGTCGCGCCGTGCCTTACATAAGGATGATGAGGCGCCTCGTACTGCAGATACATAAAGAACGGCTTGCCGGGCCGTAACCGGTTCAGTTCCTGAATTGCACGGAAGGTTGTGTAAGGCGCCGCGACCTGGCCGAACTTACGCCACTTCATTGTCCCGTAGGGCACCTCGTAATGATCGAAGCCACGCCTGAAAGACGGCAGGAATCGACGCAGCCATTCGTCCACCAGCCCAATGGTCTTGTAGCCCCTGGCCCTCAATATCTCCGGCAGCAGCTTGGTCCCCTTT
>JAADHL010000095.1 GCA_013151875.1 Deltaproteobacteria bacterium | reverse complement strand
GATCGACCCGGCCAGGCCGGTGGCGGCCTATTGCCGCGGTCCCTATTGCGTGCTGTCTGCCAAGGCGGTTCGGTTGTTGAGGAAACACGGCGTCCAGGCGGTCAGGATGTCGGACGGCTACCCGGAGTGGCGCGATGCGGGCCTTCCGGTTGAATCCAGCGCGTCCGGGCAAACGAACTGACTACCAGGAAGTCGAAACAAGGAGACTGAATCATGGCGGAGCAGATCATCCACTCCATCCTTCTGGCGCTGCACAACATCGCACTGGTGGGATGCGCGGCCGCGCCGTTCTACAACAGGGCGCTCGTCACAAAGCGCGGGCAGTACGGCCCGAAGCTCGATTACAAATTGGACAAAGTCGTGGAGGACACCCTGCAGGGAAACGCCCCGTACTGCATGGCGTTCATCGCGATCCTGTGGTTCACGGGGCTGGGCATGCCGCTGAACCATTACGCGTTCCAGGGCGCCTTCCATTCCCTGCATCCCGTGGGCATGGCCGCGCTGGGGTTGAAACTCGCCTCCCTACTCGGGATGATGATCATCATGTTCATCATCTTTTTCCAGATCAATCCGAGACTGAGGGAGCTGTTCTCGTCCTTCACGCCCGACGCCGGACCTGATCCTGAAAAAGAAAGGGAATTCTTTGCAAAGCGCGCCAGGCGCAAGGGCCTTTGCGAGATCTGCCTGTATTTCGCCCTGACGATCCTGGTTTGCAGCGCGTTCCTGGGGTTCGGTGCCTGAACGGATAACTCGGGATGCAGGCAGCCCCATCTGGACCACAACGTCGCGACCTTCCCGGAGGTTTTTTCATGAAGATGCCTGATCGAAGCCGTTTTGCTTGCTGCATCGGTGTTGGGTGCCTGATCGTGTTGACGGGGTGGGTGGCGGGCTGCGGCTCCGGCTCTGGCCCTGTTTCGGGAGTTGACGCTGCCACGACTCCTGGCGACGATATTGGGCCCACAGATCCCAACGATGCTGCGCCGGAGTCAGACGATGCGCCGGCGACCGACACCGCTGCTGAAGCTGATGCGGGGCCTATCGATCCCCTTGGCCTTGCGGATTGCGTTGCGCCGGCGCCGAGCCTCATCGAGGGAACTGAGCTCCTCCTGCCATCCGCCGTTTCTTCAGACGAGCACGCCGTAATGTGCGCGCTCAGGGCCATAGATACGGAGGCGACCGGCAAGGCGGTCTTCTGCTCGGCCGAAAACGACCACGGGGTCCGGGAGTCCTTCATCATACACGCGCTGATTGCCCGGTACTTGGTCCACCAGCACGGTGTAAGGACGATCCTCGTCGAGGCTCCGGCGGCCAACATCGAACCGTGGGACCGCTACCTGGCTACCGGCGACCCCGATGACCTCGATCTCGGGCTCAGCGATTTCGGGGGGACTCTCCTCGACATCGAGGAAGCTTTGCAACTGGTGCAGGAGCTTCGAGCCATCCGGGAGGAACTGCCGGCGGGCGACAGTTTACGGCTGTCCGGCTTCGATGTGTCGATCCAGACGGGCATGACCATCGATGCGTTGCTGGGTTACCTGGCGGTCGTGGAGCCCACGGAGGTGGCGACCTGGGACTCGGCCCTCAAAAGCAGTAACTCCCAGAGTGCCGCGCAGTCTGCTGCGCAGCTCCTTGATCAATTGCGCTCACGCCGCGATGCCTATGTTGCTGCGAGCGATGAGCCGGCCTGGCTGAGGGCAGAGACAAATGCCGCCAATCTCAGTGACGGGTTGAACTTCCTCACCTTGCTTTTCGCGGGCAAGTTCCTTACCGGCAATGCGACCTACCGCGAGCCCGGCATGATTCGGAACGTCGAGAGCGAGCTTGCCCGGCTGGAGCCTGGTACGGGCCTCCTCGTCATCTCCCACAACTGGCACTGCGCGCGCTCGGTCAGCGCTGGAATTCCCGAGGGGGGCGGATTCTCGCCTGCGCTCGGGACGTACCTCGCCGCGTCGGCATGGGGCTCCCGATACTTGGTAATCGGGCAGATCTACGAAGCCGGAGAGCACCTCGGCAAGACCACCTTCGGGCTGGGCACGTCCAGCTTTGAGGCGCCCGCCGACAGCCTGGAAGTAGCGTTGGGGCAGGCCACGACTGCCGACGCCCTGCTGGTCGGCACCGACAGCGCCATTGTTTCCTTTGCGAGCGCGTGGCCCCTGTACGGCCACCCCACTCCCGTGGTTCCCCGCGAGCAGTTCGACGCCCTCGTCTACGTCCGCCAGGTCGCCGCCACCACACCGCGCTAGGTGGCGCCCCAGGGCCCACTCGTTCGGCTCCTTTTGCCCACAGGATGAGGACCGCAGGATGAGGAATATCCCCAAGACGAACGGTCATGGGCCGGGATGAAATCCGTCAGACGAGAGCGACCCCTTGACAAATCGTTTTTCATTTCTATAGTTGTTCAAGTGTTGTTTGGAGAAAGATCATGGAAAAACCGAATTATGGATTGACGAAGGAACTTGAAGGCGTCGAATTCGACGCGGCGGTCGAAAGGACGGTCGCGGCGCTCAAAACCGAGGGGTTCGGGGTGCTGACCGAGATTGACGTAAAGGCCACGCTCAAGAAAAAGCTGGACGTGGATTTCAAGAAATACGCCATCCTGGGTGCGTGCAACCCCTCGCTGGCCCACAAGGCCCTGACGGAAGAGCCGTTCATCGGACTGGTGTTGCCCTGCAACGTGATCGTGTTCGAGACCGAACCCGGAAGCAGCGTGGTATCGGCCGTGGACCCCAGAAAGATGTTTCAGCCCGTGGATAATCCTTCGCTGGAACCGGTTGTGGAGCAGGTGCGCGGCAAGCTGACGCGGGTCCTGGAAAGCATATGACCGGCTCGAACGCGGTCAGCGATCCGCGGCCTGCCGTGGACGACACCTGCGAGGTCTTTGCCTTTGACGAGGACCGGGTCCGACAGGCCATGGGCGCCCTTCCCTCGGACGATGTCTCCCATCTGGTCGCGGAAACCCTGAAGACCGTGGCTCATCCTACCCGCATCCGGATCCTGCGTGCGCTGGGCCCGGGCGAACTCTGCGTGTGCGACCTGGCCCAGGTCCTGGGTATATCGGTGTCCGCGGTGTCCCATCAACTTCGTCTGCTGAGGCAGAACGGCCTGGTGAGTTTCCGCTCGCAGGGAAAGATGGCGTACTACCGACTTGTCGATCATGATCTGCTTGCCTTTCTGGAGATCTGCATCCAGAATGCATCCCCGACGAAGGAGGCCGGCTCGTGACGCTGCTCCGCGGGAAAAAGGGCCTGACTGCGCCCCTGTCGAAAGTGATCGCCCTGACCCTGGCTGCGTATCTGTTCCTGCCCATGGGCATGGACGGCAAGGTGCTTTGCCTGGGTGAAAACGGGCACGTCGCGGTGGAGTCGGTGGGCGGGGCCTGCTGCGGCCATGATGCGTCCGGCGACATGGCTCTGTATATGGGCGATGTCTGCGGACCTTGCCTGGACATACCTTTCCTGTCCGTGGCCGAACACAAGTTTTCCAGCCGACAGGCTCTTCAGTCCCGGCACGCCGTGTCGCCGATTCAGGCGCTATTGGTCCAGGCCGACCTGTTCGCCCGTAGCCCCGGCGCGAATCCTCATCCTGGCTTTTGGGACAATGCAAAGCCCCTTGTCCAACTGCAGCGCTCGGTCATTCTTCTGACCTAGACCTCGAATCACCCCACAATCACAGACCCGTATCCGGCGCCGCGTAATGCACGACGACGAGTGAACCCGCGACCCGGAGCGCGGGCGGATACGACAGGAATACTGGTAGTAGACGGAGACAGGAAAAGTGAAAACACCGATTATGTTGTTCCTGACGGCGATGCTTTTCGCGACCCTGTGGTCGTGCGCGGCGCAACGGGCCGACGTGGCCTGGCCGCAACCGCGGGAGTTGGGGGCAAGCTACCCTGCGTTCAAGGCCTCCACTGAACCCGCCGATGTGAAAGACGCCTTTCCCGTTGCAAAGGAACCAACGGGCGACCTGACCCTGGAACAGGCCCTTTCCCTGGCCATTGGCCACAACCCGTCACTCGCGGCCTCGGCGTGGGAGGTGCGCGCCCGCGAAGCCGGGGTGGAACAGGCTGGGCTGTTCCCCAACCCGGAACTGGACGTAAGTCTGGAACAGATCGGGGGCACGGGGGCGCTGTCCGGGTTCCGCGCGGCTCAAACGAACGCCACCTTGAGCCAGGCGTTTCCCATTGGAGGGCGCCTCGGCAGTCAGACCCTGGTGGCCAAGGCGCAACGGGACCTGTCCGGCTGGGACTGGGAAGCCGCCCGCCTGGACCTGATTGCCCGCACATCCAAGGCGTTCGTGCGGGTCCTGGCCGCTCAGGCCCGCCTGGACCTGGCCCAGGAGTCGGCCGATCTGGCCGGGCAGGTCCTGGATGCCGTGTCCCGAAGGGTCGAGGCCGGCAAGGTTTCGCCCGTGCAGAGGATGCGCGCAAGGGTCTCGCGCGCCACGAGCCGCATCGAGCTGGAAAACGCAAAGAGGACGCTTGAAGCTGCAAGACGTTCGTTGTCCGCCACCTGGGGAGGAAGTTCACCAGGGTTCGCGCGGGCCGTCGGGCGGTTCGTCGAGGTCAAGGGCCTGCCGCAAAAAGAGAAAATAGAGGGCCGACTGGACGCAAATCCGGACCTTGCCCGCTGGGAAAGGGAAATCATGCTCAGCGATGCCCGCGTGGACCTGGAAAGGTCGCTCGGCGTCCCGGACCTGACCATCTTTGCCGGCATGCAGCGCCTGGAGGATACCGGCGATTTCGCGGCCACGGTAGGCATTTCCATCCCCTTCCCCATATTCGATCGGAATCAGGGTGCAATCCGCGAGGCAGAATTCGAACGGTCGGCCGCCGGGGCAAGGCGAAGCGCCGCCCGGGTCCGGATCGGCTCCGCGCTGGAGCAGGCATGGCAGCGCCTTCTGGGTGCCTACCATGAGGTCGTTTCCTTGCGGGACGAGGCCCTGTCAGGCGCCCGCGCCGCGTTCGACGCGGCCCGCGTGGGATATGAAGAGGGAAAGTTTCCATATCTGGACATGCTGGATGCTCAGCGGACGCTTTTCGCGGTCCGGGGACGTCATCTCGAGGCATTGAGGACATATCACGAGGCCGTGATCGACGTTCAGAGGCTGACCGGCAAAATACTCAACGGCGGGAAGGCCGGCATCATCGAAGGAGAAGAACAATGAAGAGCCCACTAGGGATACTGTGCCTCGTCGCGACGGCCGCGATTGCCGTACTGCCCGGATGCGGAAAAGGGGACGAAGACCCCAAGGTCAAGGACCAGCACGAAGAGAGCGAAGAAGAACACGGCGAGCCGACCGCGGTCCGATTGAGCCCGGACGAGCTGAAGGAATTCGGGATTGAGTTGCGGATCGCAGGCCCAGGCGTTGTCAGGGCCAGGCTCGAACTGCCGGGCGAGGTCATGCTCAACCCGGATCGCCTGGCGCACGTGGCCCCACTGGTTCCAGGGCGTGTACGCGAGGTGCGAGCCGGGATCGGGGACCAGGTGCACAAGGGCGACGTGATGGCGGTCATCGACAGCCGGGAACTGGCGAACCTCAAGGCCGATTGGCTGGCCGCCAGGGAAAGGGTCTCGCTGTGGCGCGCCACATACGCCCGCGAAGAACGCCTGTACAAGCAGAAGATCAGCTCGGAACAGGAATACCTGAACGCCCGGACCGCGCTGGCGGAGGCGCGCATTCAACGCCGTTCGTCCGAACAGAAGCTGCACGCCCTCGGTTTTTCCAACAAGGACCTGAAGCGGCTCGCCAGGAACCCCGAGCAACCCATCGCCCGTTTCGACGTGGTCGCGCCCATCAACGGGACGGTGATCGAAAAGCACGCGACGCTGGGCGAGAAACTGGACAGCGACACCAAGGCCTTCATCGTGGCCGACCTGAGCATAGTGTGGGTGTACCTGACCGTGTACCAGAAGGACCTGGCCATGGTCCGCGAGGGTCAGACGGTCGAGATCAGCTCGGATCAGGGAGTTCTGAAGGCCGAGGGGCGGATCGATTACGTGAGCCCGGTCGTGGACGAATCCACCAGGACGGCCCGGGCCCGCGTGGTGCTGGACAACACGGACGGCGCGTGGAAGCCGGGCATGTTCGTGACCGGGCGGGTGGCCGTGGGTGAGGTCAAGGCCGCGGTGGCGATACCCGTTCAGGCGGTCATGGACATGGACGACCACGAGGTCGTGTTTGTCGAGACCCCGGAAGGGTTCAAGCCGCGCCCCGTGAAAAAAGGCCTGGCCGACGGGGAGCTTGTGGAGATCAAGGCGGGTCTGAAGGCAGGCGACCGTTTTGCGGCGACCCAGGCATTCACCCTGAAGGCGCAGATGCAGAAATCATCCTTCGAGGACGACGAACACGGACACTGACACGCACGGAGGCAACGATCATGATTCGACGACTCATAGATATTGCGTTGGGCAACCGGATGCTCATGGCCGCCCTGGGCGTGCTGGTCCTCGGCGCCGGCTACCTGAGCTATCGCCAACTCCCCGTGGATGCGTTTCCCGACGTATCCCCTAACCTGGTGCAGGTGTTCACGTTGACCGAGGGACTCGCCCCTGAAGAGGTCGAGAAATACGTCACCTTCCCGGTAGAGACCGCAATGAACGGCCTGCCGGGCCTGGAAACCATCCGCTCTATTTCGAACTTCGGACTGTCCGTCGTGAACCTCTATTTCAAGGACGGGATGGACATCTATTTCACCAGACAGGTGGTGAACGAACGCCTGCAGGAGGCCAGGGAGGGGATTCCCGATGGCTTCGGCGAGCCCCAACTGGGGCCCATTTCGACCGGCATGGGCCTGGTCCTTTTCTATTACCTGGAGGACACCACCGGAAAATGGTCCCTGGAAGAATTGCGCACGATCCAGGACTGGGTCGTGAAGATCAACCTGCAGACCGTGCCCGAGGTCACGGAGGTCCTGGGCATAGGCGGGTTCGAAAAGCAGTTCCACGTGGTGATCAACCCGGACGCCCTGCTGACCTACGACCTGACGCTGCCCGAGGTGATCCAGCGCATCAGGTCCAACAACGTCAATGTGGGCGCACAGTACATAGTCAAGGGCGGCGAGCAGTACATAGTACGCTCGGTGGGCCTGGCCGAAGGGATTGACGACCTGAACGAGATCGTGGTCAAGACGGTGGACGGCAACCCAATCGTGCTGGGCGACGTGGCCGACATCAAGGTGGGAGGCGCCATCCGGTTCGGACTTCAGACCCGCAACGGAAAGGGCGAGGTGGTGTCCGGCCAGGTGATCAAGCTATACGGGTCCAACGCGTCCACCGTGATCCAGAGGGTCGAGGACAGGTTCGACCAGATCAACCAGATGCTCCCCGAAGGCCTGCGCATCGTGCCCTACTACCAGCAGAAGGACCTGGTGCAGGCATCGGTTTCCACGGTGACGGACGCCCTGATCCAGGGGATCGTGTTGGTGGTGCTGGTGCTCCTGGTGTTCATCGGGGGGTTCAGGCCCAGCCTGGTGGTGGCCCTGTCCATTCCGTTCTCGGTGATGTTCGCCTTCATCGCCATGAAGCAGTTCGGCCTGTCCGCCAACCTCATGTCCCTGGGCGGTCTGGCCATTGCCATCGGGATGATGGTGGATGCCGCCATAGTGATGGTCGAGAATTCGGACCGCCTGCTGCGCCAGGCCCCGCCGGGCGAGTCCCGAATCGCCGTCGTGGGTCGCGCCTGCGTGGAAGTCGGCCGGCCCATCGCTTTCGCGATCCTCATAATAATCCTGGTGTTTCTGCCGTTGTTCGCGTTGCAGGGAGTGGAGGGCAAGACATTCAGGCCACTGGCCTACACCGTGGCCCTCGCCATGGCGGGTTCACTGGTCTATGCCCTGCTTCTGGCCCCGGTCCTTGGTTCGTTCTTGATGAAAGGCCGCAAGGAATCAGAGGGCGACAAGGAATCCCAGGACCCCAGGGTCGTTCGCGCGTTGCAGTCCGTTTACCGGCCCGCTCTGGAGTTCTTTGTCGCAAGACGGTGGGTCGCGGTCCTGATGTCGGTCGCTCTGCTCGCCCTGGGGGCCGTCATCTTTCCGTTCCTGGGCACTGAGTTCACGCCCACCCTGAAGGAAGGCACGGTGGTTGTCCGCCTGACCCTTGCCCCGTCGATTTCCATCGACGAAAGCGCGCGCATCACTCAGATAGTCGAGCGACGCCTGTTGAAGATCCCGGAGATCAGGGAGGTGGTCACGCGCATAGGCCGGGGCGAGGTGGGCGCCCACACGGACCCGGTCAACTCGGCCGAGATGTACGTCCTGCTGAAGCCGAAATCCGAGTGGAGGCAGGGCGGCGGACAGGACTATATCGAAGCCATGATCCGGAAAGAACTCGGGGACGTGCCCGGAGTCCTGGTGAACCTGACCCAGCCCATTCAGATGAGCGTGGACGAACTGATGGAGGGCGTGCGCGCCGAACTGGCCATCAAGCTGTTCGGGGACGACATAGACGTGCTCAAGAAAAAGGCCGATGAGATCGCGGCCGTGGTGGGCAGGGTCAAGGGCGCTGCCGACGTGCAGGCCGACCAGATCACCGGGACCCCGCAGGTGGTGGTACGCCCGAACCGGCGGGCCATCGCGCGCTATGGGCTGAACCTGTCCGACGTCCAGGACACGCTTCGGGCAGCCGTGGGCGGCGCGGTCGCGGGCCAGGTCTTTGAGGGCATCCGGCGTTTCGACATCTACGTGCGCTACGCCCCGGATTCCCGAGACACGGTGGAGGCCATCCGGCAGGTCCTGTTCGAGACCCCGTCCGGCCTGCGCGTGCCCCTGGCCGAGCTGGCCGAGGTGCGCGAGGTGGTCGGTCCCCGCCAGATCACGCGCGAGCACAACCAGCGTTTCATCACGATCCAGTGCAACGTGGTGGATCGGGACATCGGCGGCTTCGTGGAGGAGGCCCAGCAGGCCCTGGATCGCTATCTGGACCTGCCCCCCGGCTATCAGGTCACCTGGGGCGGACAGTTCAGGCTGCAGCAGGAGGCCAACAAACGCCTGGCCGTGGTGGTGCCGGTCACCCTGTTGCTGATCGCCCTGCTGCTGTTCACGAATTTCGGGTCCATGCGCAGCGTCATGCTGATCCTGCTGAACATCCCGCTGGCCCTCGTCGGCGGCATCGTGGCCCTGTGGATGTCCGGTCTAAACCTGTCGGTGCCCGCGTCCGTTGGGTTCATCGCCCTGTTCGGAATCGCGCTGGAAAACGGAATGGTCCTGGTGACCTACCTGAACCAGCTCGTGCGCGAGGGGATACCGGTGGACACTGCTTCTGTTCGCGCGGCGACCATGCGCCTGCGCCCGGTGCTGATGACGGCCGCCACCACTGGTCTGGGCCTCATCCCCCTGATGATTGCATCGGGCACGGGCAGCGAGGTTCAGCGTCCCCTGGCCACGGTTGTGCTGGGCGGCCTGGTCACCTCGACCGCGCTGACCCTGCTGGTGATCCCGGCCCTGTATCGTTGGTTCGCCGAGAAACCAAAGGAGATCGAAATCTAGGAGGTTCAGCCATGAAGGAAATCAAGGCCATCATCCAGTCGTTCATGCTCGACAAGGTGTGCGACGCCCTTGCGGAGATTGACGGACTCCCCGGGATGACCGTGTCCGAAGTCGCTGGCTGGGGCAGGACCCGGGCCCGGGGAACGGAGCACCTTGTTCATCACAGCGGTTGCAGATTCGCAAAGAAGACGAAGATCGAGATCGTGGTGAAAGACGGCATGGCCGAACTGGTCGTGGACTCCATCGCCCGATCCGCACATACCGGCAATGTCGGGGACGGAAAGATCTTCGTCTACGAGATCAGCGATGCCCTCAAGATCCGCACGGGGCACAGGGGCGAGGCCGCGGTCTGAAGGAAAGGAAAATGAACCGAATAGTCACGCACTATCGGATCCATGGGATGGACTGCGCCGAGGAGACCGCTGCTCTTCGCCGGGAGGTGGGCCCAATCGCCGGAGGGGACGACAACCTGTCTTTCGATTTGCTGAGAGGACGGATGACCCTGACGTCGGAAGGCCCGGCCACCGACGTGGATTCGATCATTGATGCGGTCAGGCGGGCCGGGATGCGGGCCGAGGTCTGGGAGGACGCGGCGGCTCAGACCACCGAAGACGGTCTTGCTGACGGCCGCGCAATCGCTCTTGGCGTGAGCGGGGCGTTTCTGGCGATTGGCTTTTTGCTCCACGCGGCCCTGGGCGGCGGACTGCGGGCCGCAGTGGCAGGTGAGCACGGCGTCCCGATCTGGGCAGCCGTCGCGTATGGTCTGAGCGCCCTATCGGGGGCCTGGTACATCCTGCCCAGGGCCTGGGCCGCGTTGCGACGCCTGCGCCCGGACATGAATCTGTTGATGACCATTGCCGTGACGGGCGCGATGTTCATCGATCAGTGGCTGGAAGCCGCCATGGTCTCGTTCCTGTTCGCGCTGTCCCTGCTGCTCGAGTCCTGGAGCGTGGGACGGGCCAGGCGCGCCGTGGAGAAGCTTCTGGAAAGCGCGCCGGACTCGGTGCGTCTGGTGGATGACGACGGTGTTGAAAGAGAGGTTTCGCCCGAGTCAGTCGAGGCAGGCGCCAGTTTCGTAGTCCTTCCGGGGGAGAAGATCCCCCTTGACGGGCTTGTGGTACAGGGCGAAAGCGACGTCAACCAGGCCCCGATCACCGGTGAGTCCATGCCCGTGGGGAAACACAGCGGCGACGAGGTGTTCGCCGGGTGCATCAACGGCAACGGGACACTGGTTATTCAGAGCACGAAACCCGCGGACAGGACAACCCTGGCCAACATCATCCGTCTGGTCACCGAGGCGCAGTCCAGGCGGGCTCCGTCCGAGCAGTGGGTCGAGAAGTTCGCCAGAGTCTA
>JAADHL010000300.1 GCA_013151875.1 Deltaproteobacteria bacterium | reverse complement strand
TCTCGGTGTGCTCGACGATTGCGTCCACCCGGCCCACGTGCAGAAAGGAGTCGCCCAGGACCCGAGGCATCTGCTCGTTTACCTGGACAATCACCTTCTTGGCCGCCTTGCACGCGGCCAGCGACGCCAGGGTCTCCACGCCCAGGCTCATGAAACCGTGTTCGTCCGGGGGCGACACCATGACCATCGCCACGTCCAGGGGCAGGATCCCCTCGGTGAACAGGCGCGGTATTTGGTGCAGGAAGATGGGCATGTAATCGGCCTTGCCCTGGTTGACAGCGGCCCGGTCGGCCGGGCCCACGAACAGCGAGTTATGCCTGAAGTGCCCCTCCATCCCCTTTCCGGACAGCAGGTCTTCCCCCATCAGCAGAACGTGGTTGACCTGCACGTGCCGCAGTTCGTCCTTCCGGTTCGCCAGCGCCCTGATCAGCGCGCACGGAATGGCCGCGTTACCCCCATAGTAGACGCGGTGCCCGGTCTGGACGAACCGCACGGCCTCGTCAGCGCTCATCAGTTTTTTGTGATAGTCGTCGAGCCACATGGGTTCACGCCTCTTTCAGGATTTCTTCCACGGATGTAACGGGCAGGCCCATGGCCTTGCCGATGTCCTGGTGCATCAGTCGGCCACGATACATGTATACACCTTTGGCCAGGCCTGGGTCATCCCCGATAGCCTGTTTCATGCCCTTGTCTCCGTGGACCAGCAGGAAGGGCAGGGCCGCGTTCACGAAGGCCCGGGTGGCCGTCCTGGGAATGTTCGTGGTCACGTTGGGCACGCAGAAATGGACCACGTCGTTGACGATGAAGGTCGGCTGATCAGGGGTGGTGGGGCGGCTCGTGGCGATGCAACCTCCCTGATCGATGGACAGGTCGATGACGACGCTGCCCGGTTTCATGCGTCCGACCATGGCCTCGGTAATCACGACCTCCGTTTTTTGGCCGGGCACCAGGACCGCGCCTATCACCACGTCGGCAATCGCGATATAGCGCTCCAGGCGTTCCATGCCCACCAGGGCCGTCACCGCGCGCCCCTGGACCTCCCGGTTCAATTCCCTGAGTTTGTTCAGGCTGTGATCCATTACTATGACATGGGCGCCGTTCGCCAGGGCCTGGCGGCAGGCCGTGCGTCCCAGGTGACCCGCCCCAACGATGAGCACGGTCGGGGGCGCCACGCCGGGCACGTTTCCCAGCAGGACCCCCCGCCCTCCGGCATCCGTGCGCAGGTACTGGGCCGCGATATGTATCGCCATCTGGCCGGCCATTTCGCTGAACGGGATGAGCACGGGCAGGTTGCCGCGGGCATCGCGGATGATTTCGTACCCGATGAGCGTGACGCCCATGTCCATCAGTTTCTTCACCAGGTCTTTCGGCGCCACGGCCAGGTGGTGAAAGGCGCAGATGATCTGGCCTTCCCTGAACAGGTCGACTTCCGCGCCGGTGATCCGTCCGATGCGGCAGGTCAGATCGGCCCTCTGACAGACCTCCTCGTGGCTGTAGACGGTGTGGGCGCCGGCCTTTTCAAAGTCCCGGTCCGAAAAATGCGCCGCCTCTCCCGCCCCGGCTTCCACTACCACCGTGTGGCCCTGTTTGACCAGCCTGGCCGCACCGGCCGGGTTGAGCCCCACGCGATGCTCGTGCGGGTCCTGCTCTCTTGGCACTCCGATGAACATGGCGTCACCTCTTGCCTGTGACCTCTTGCCCGTGACTTGTCGCCCGTTTTCGGCCCCCGCCGAGAAACGGCATGACGACTGTCCGGCTTTTTTCTCGATCTTGCAAGCTTGGGAACAGTCCATTAGGCTACTGGGTGGAGGTTGCCGTGGCTGTCGGGCAGGACTACATCGATCACGTGATGGAGATGCTGGAGCCCCTCGGAGAGGTGACCAAGAAGTCCATGTTCGGTGGGTACGGCATATACCAGGGCGGGGTCATGTTCGCGCTCGTGTCTTCCGAAATGGGACTGTGCTTCAAGGTTGATGACGCCACCGTCGGCGATTACGAGGAGGCCGGTTGCGCCCAGTTCAAGACGATGTCCTATCGTGAGGTGCCGGGCGAGGTCATGGAGGATCCGGATCTCCTGCTGGAGTGGGCCCGCAAGGCGGTGACCATAGCCCATGTCGCGGCCCGCAAGAAGACGCGGCCGTTCAAGCGTTGAGTAATCGATGAAAAAGAATGTCTTTTTGATGATTGCCCTGCTGGGCGTGTGCGTGGCGTCGCCGGTTTTTTCTCAGGAAATCGCGCTTCATTCCGATGAATTGTCCCGTGTGATGGCGGCGTACGAGGCTCGCAAGGACATGGCAAGGCACGCCGAGGCGCAAAAGGGCTTTAAACGGCTGGCTGCGGCTCATCCGGGTGACTACGGTCTGCAGATATGGTGCGCCAGGACCTCTTATTATTACGCGCACCGCCTGGTGCAGCACGACGACGAGGATGGGTGCGCCAAGGTGGCCAGGGAAGGGATTACGTGCGCCAGGCGCGCCGAAAAGGCCCGGCCCCGCGACTACACGGCCAAATATTGGGAACTGATGGACCGGATGAAGGCCGGCGTGACCCTGGGCATGATAGGCGCGCTGAAGGCCGTCAAACCGCTGAAGGGCGAACTGGAAAGGCTGATCTCCCTGGACCCGAAGCGGTTTGAAGGATACCTGTTCCTGGGGATGCTGTACCGTGAACTGCCGTCCCTGGTCTCCTGGGGGGACGACGACAAGGCCCTCGAATACGTAAAGAAGGCCGAAAGGATCGCCCCCCGCAATGCCGATGCCCTGCTGGAGGTGGCGGAGACCTATCACAAGCTGGGAAACGACGCGATGGCCGTCGCCTACTTTGGGAAAGTGGCCACGTGCAACGTGCCCAAGCACCTGGAATGGGAAACCTGGGATGCGCGTCGTTGGGCCAAAAAGCGCCTCAAGGACATCCAGTAGCGAAAAGGCCGCGCTCGCCTCTTCCATGTCTTTACGTCAAATCGCGATTGCCTTACCGAATGACAGGGGGCCGACGCCGAAGTTGGCGGCAACGGTCTGTCCAGCGTCGGCGAAGGTGGTGCGCGTCCCCAGGTCCCGCGCCCGGCCGGATCCGATCCCCGCATGATGGATGATCAGAGGGACGAATTCGCGTGTGTGGTCCGTGGACCAGTCGGCGGTGGGGTCGCACCCATGGTCCGCGGTGATAATCACCAGGCCATCGGCGCCGGCCGCATCGATCAGGCGCGGCAGGAAGGCGTCCGTTTCCTCGAGGGCCCTCGCGTATCCCTGCGGATTCCTGCGGTGGCCGTAAAGCATGTCGAAATCCACCAGGTTCGTGAACACAAGTCCCCGGTCCATCTCCAGAAATGCCTTTTCACTTTGAACAAGGCCGTCGGTGTTTCCCTCTGTATGGATCGAGCGGGTGAGCCCCCTGCCCGCGAAGATATCGTGGATCTTGCCCACGCCCACGACCGGAACCCCGGCCTTGGTCAGCAGGTCCAGCACAGTGTCGCGTGGAGGAGCCATGGAGAAGTCCCTGCGATTGTAGGTGCGCCTGTAGGCCCCGGGTTCGCCCACGAAGGGACGGGCGATCACACGGCCCACCTTGTATTCGTCAAGGATCCGCCTGGCGACCAGGCAGGCTTCGTACAGGCGGTCCAGCGGCACCGTTTCTTCATGAGCGGCCACCTGGAACACGGAGTCCGCGGACGTGTACACGATGAGCCGGCCGGTGCGCTGGTGCTCCTGGCCCAGACGTTCGATGATTTCAGTCCCGCTGGCGACTTCGTTTCCCAGGACCCCAAAGCCGGACTCGCGGCTGAATTCGTCGATGATTTTTTTGGGGAAGCCGTCGTGAAAGACCGGAAAAGCATCCGACAGAACCACACCGGCCATTTCCCAGTGGCCCGTGGTCGTGTCCTTGCCGGGCGAAGCCTCGGCCATACGTCCGAAATGAGCGTTGGGGTGATCGACCGGGGGCACGCCCTGGATTTCGGTCACGTTTCCCAGTCCCATCGCGCCCAGGTTGGGCATGCGCAGCCCGCTGACCGCCCGGGCCGTGTTTCCCAGCGTGTTCGCGCCTCGATCACCGTATCTGTCCGCGTCCGGCATTTCGCCCGCGCCGACACTGTCCATGACCAGCCACAGGATTTTGGAAAATCCGCCCTTTTCGATAGCGTTCATGCCACCTATAATCGGCCCAGTCCGAGGCCCGGTCAACCGCGAAGGAGGATTGTCATGAAACCTGGACCCCGTATCTTCATGGCAATGGCGTTGTTTGTCGCGAGTGTCTGTGGATGCAGCCGCAAGCCACCAAAGGTGAAGGTCGAGGGTCCGGAAAAGGTCGAGGCGGGGACCGAGGCCGTCTTCAAGGCGATAGTCACTCCGGACAAAGACGGGTTGAAGTTCCAATGGAAGGCGGATTGGAGGCAGGATCGCCCCGGCGAGGCTCCCTGTGATCCGGTCGTTGCAAAAGGCGACGCGGCAGGCGTAAAGGTCCTGTTTCCAAAGGATTGCGGCGCGGCAACCTTCAATGTGACGGTTGCGGCAACGGCGAAGGGCGGGGTAGTGAAGGCCGGCAGGGAGGTCGAGGTCCTGCCCGCACCGGAACCCGTCTGGCCGGATCCTCTCCCCGCGTCATGGAAGGTGCTGAACGATTACGAGAACCCCGGAGACCCCAGGGCCAACAATTGGGGCGGGTTCTTCGGGACCTGGGGTTTCAAAGGCGGAAAGTGCGGCATCCAATACGGCGAAAAGTCCCCCCATGTCCTCAAGGTTTCGTTCGCCTTGCCCATGGGCGATTCGTCGTGCGGGACATTCGAGTACCTAAAAGGGGGTCGGGGCAAGCCCGCGCCCGTGGACATCAGGGGGTTCGACCGGATTGCCCTGATGATGAAGTCGGGGGACGACAAGACCCATTATCTGCGGCTGGAGGTGGTGGAGCTGGACCCCTACGCCGCGACCCTTCAGGGTTACGTGGGGCAGTCGGAACTGCTGGAAGTCGGCCCCGCGTGGAAGCGATACGAGGTGCGCTTGGACGCTGTCCTGCATCCGATGTTCGACCGGAGGATGGGCAAGCAGGTGGGCCTCAAGATCGAGCGCAAGGATCAGAAACATGCCGGCGGGGTGGTCCTGCTGGACAACATCGCCTTCATCACGAAGGCTAAGGAGAAATGAACCCGATGAAACGACGCGCCATTATCAGCGTATCGGACAAGACAGGGGTCGCCGAGTTCGCCCGGGGACTCGTGGACCTTGATTTCGAGGTGGTTTCAACCGGCGGGACGGCCCGGACGCTTCAAGAGGCCGGGGTGCCGGTTACGGACGTGTCCGTGGTGACGGGTTTTCCCGAGTGCCTGGACGGGCGCGTCAAGACCCTCCACCCTAACCTGCTGGCCGGGGTCCTGGCGAGGGACACGCAGGCCCATCGCGCCACCCTGGAGGAGCTGGGGATCGGCGCAGTGGACCTGATAGCGGTCAACCTGTATCCCTTCGTGGAAACGATCTCCAGGCAAGGCGTGACCGAGGATGAAGCGGTAGAGAACATCGACATCGGCGGACCCACCATGATCCGGGCGGCGGCAAAGAACTTCGAACGCGTGACCGTGATCACGGACAGCGCGGACTATGGCCCGGTCCTGGAAGAACTCAAGGAGAACGGCGCGACCTCGCCCGAAACGAGACGCCGCCTCATGGTCAAGGTGTTCGCCACGACGGCGGCCTATGACGCGGCGGTGGCCGGTTATCTGGGCAGGGGCGAAGACGGCGCCCTGCCGGACGTGTTCGTCATGGCGGGGCTCAAGGCGAAGGATCTACGCTACGGAGAGAACCCTCACCAGAAGGCGGCCGTTTACCTGCCGCCGGGCCCCACCCACGGCATCGTGGGCGCCATGCAGCGCCAGGGCAAGGCGCTTTCATACAACAACCTGGTGGACATGGAGGCCGCATGGGCCCTCATCCGCGAGTTCGATCCGCCCGCCGTGGCCATCATCAAGCATACCAATCCGTGCGGCTGCGGCGTGGACGGCGAGTCGCTGGACGAGGCCTACGAGAAGGCGCTTGCCACCGACCCCGTGTCCGCTTTTGGGGGTATCGTGGCCCTGAACAGGGAGGTGGGCGACGCCCTGGCCACCAGGATGTGCGAGCACTTCTTCGAGGTGGTGATAGCGCCCAAAGTGGCCCCGTCCGCCCTCGAAATCCTGTCCAGAAAAAAGAACCTGCGCGTCATGGAGCTTGGCGAAGCATTTTTTGAGGATTTCCCCCCGATTTACGGAAGGCAGGTGTCCGGCGGGATCCTGGTCCAGGAAATGGACCCAGTGGCCTCTGAGGTACGCGAGGCAAAGGTCGTGACCAAGCGCGGTCCCACCGACGCGGAATGGGCCGGCCTCGACATGGCCTGGCGCGTGACCAAGCACGTCAAGAGCAACGCCATTGTGTTCTGCCGCGAGGATCGGACCGCCGCGATCGGCGCCGGACAGATGAGCCGTGTGGACTCCGCGAAGCTGGCGGTAATGAAGACCCAGCAGGACCTCAAGGGAACCGTTGCAGGGTCCGACGCATTCTTCCCGTTCCCCGACGGATTGGAAGAGATTGCGGCAGCGGGGGCCACGGCAATCGCGCAGCCGGGTGGATCCATTCGGGACCATCAGGTCATCGAGGCCGCGGACAAGCTGGGTCTGGCCATGGTATTTACCGGCAGGAGACATTTCAGACATTGATGCGAAGAACGCTTGACGATTGATCATCTTCCAACAACCGGGAGGGCGCCATGAAGGTACTGGTGGTCGGCAACGGCGGGCGCGAGCACGCCATGGCCTGGAGGCTTGCCGGCAGTCCCGGCCTGGAGGTCTTGATCACAAAGGGCAACGGCGGCACCAGGTCCGTGGCCAGGGCAGTGGACACGGCCGCTTCGGACATTGACGGCATCGTGGCCGTGGCTCGAAGGGAGGCGGTGGACCTGGTTGCGGTCGGCCCCGAGGCCCCCCTGGCGGCCGGACTGGTGGATCGACTGGCCGAGGCGGGCATACGGGCATTCGGCACTGACGCGGCGGGCGCGCGGATAGAGTCCAGCAAGGCGTTCTGCCACGATGTGCTGGACGCGGCCGGGGTACCCGCGGCCGGTTACCATGTCTTCGACGACCCGGACAGGGCCATGGCCCATCTTTCATCGTGTCCGCTGCCCGTTGTGGTCAAGGCGGACGGGCTGGCAGCGGGAAAAGGGGTCGTGGTTGCGACCACCCGGGAAGAGGCCCTGGACGCGGTGCGGGCCCAGATGGTGGACCGGACCCTGGGTGATGCGGGTTCGACCGTGGTGGTGGAGGAATTCCTCGACGGCGAGGAGGCGTCCTTCATGGTGATGAGCGACGGCGACTTCGTCTTGCCCATGGCCACTTCCCAGGACCACAAGCGAGTCTTTGACGGGGACAAGGGGCCCAACACAGGGGGCATGGGCGCATATTCCCCCGCGCCGATACTCGATGACGATGCCGAGCGGTACGTGCTCGACAGTATCATCAGACCGACCCTGGCGGAGCTGGCGAGGCGCGGGTCCCCCTACAAAGGGGTGCTCTATGCTGGGCTGATGATCACGTCGGAGGGGCCGAAGGTGCTGGAATTCAACTGCCGCTTCGGCGACCCCGAGACCCAGCCCGTGCTGTATCGTTTGCGTGGGGATCTTTTTTCCGCGATGTCGGCCTGCGCGGACGGAACCCTGTCGGACGTGGACCTCGGTTTCGACCCCAGGCCCGCGGTTTGCGTGGTGCTCGCCGCCGAAAACTACCCGGGCAAGCCCCGCGTCGGGGACGTCATCGAGGGGCTCGGCAACGCCGCCCGGATTCCCCATGTTCAGGTGTTTCACGCGGGCACCGTCCTGGACGACGATGACCGCGCCGTGACCTCCGGCGGGAGAGTTCTTGGCGTCACCGCCGCGGGCGACACAGTTCGCGAGGCCCGCGATCGCGCCTACAAAGTGGCCTCTCTCATCCACTGGCCGGGCATGCACTACCGCAAGGACATCGCCCATCGCGCGCTTTAGGACCCGTCCGCCCCCTGCCCGCTGCGGCCTGCGGGTGATATCATTCAGCCGTGGGCGACTTCTGGCACGTACTGTTGGGTTTTTCTGCGACGCTGGTGGTGGGTCTCGGCCTGTCGTGGGGGTCCATTCGCGCAGCCGCGCGCCTGCACGGGGCGATCAGCGGGGTTGATCGCGTATCGGCTGTGATCGCGATCGCGATGCTGCAAATCGCGCTGGTGATGACCGGTCTGGCGGCAGCCGGAGTCCTTTACAGATGGACGGCGTTACCGTCCATGCTCGCGTTGTCCGCGGTCCTGGCGTTTTTCAGCGGCAATCGCCCCTCAGTCAACATGAATACAGGTATCCTGGATTCGCTGAAAGAGGGGCTTCGAGACAGCCCATCCATCATGCTTGTAATGCTGCCTGGCGCGGCGGCCGTGGCCATGTCCGTTGCCTGGGCGCTCACCAGGCCGCCCTTGGGCTATGACGCCCTGAACTACCATATTCCCCTTGCGGCCCATTATCTCCAGTCCCATGACCTGTCCCTGTTCCATTTCCCCGCGTACTACGACCCGTATCCCTATTTTCCCGCGGTCGGCGAGATGTTTACGGGATGGGCGTTCCTTCTGTCCGGGGACGACCTGTGGCTGCCCCTGGTCAATCTGCCGTTTCTGGCGTTGCTGATCCTTTCCCTGTATGGCCTGTGCAGGGAGGCTGGGGCGGGCAGGACAGCCTCAGTAGCGACCGCCATGGCCCTGTCAACGGTCCCGGCCGTATTCAACCTACTGACCGAGTCGTACGTGGAACTTCCTTTGTGGGCCTTTTTCCTGGCGGCCTTGAGGTGGTCGGTGCATGCGGCCAGGCGTCCTTCCCTGTCCACGTTGATGCTGACCGTCGCCCTTGCGGGAATCCTCCCCGGGATCAAGCAGGTCGGTCTGGTCATGGCGCCGCTGGTCCTGGTCTTTTATCTGGCGCTGGGCCTTTCGGGCGGAAAAAGTAATGAGTCACGACCGCAGGTTCATGCCGTGCGCTCCGCCGCCCTGTTCACAGTGGCGATCCTCGTGTTCGGATCGGTTTTCTACATCCGGAACTGGCTGGCCACGGGCAACCCCATCTATCCCTACCCTGTGGAGGTGTTGGGAATACGGATTTTCGACGGTACGCCCGGGCTATCCGAAAGGGCCGCGGCCACCAGCCTGTTCGCGCACCTGGATTTTCTGTGGGAATCGGGCAAGCTCGTCAGGGCATTTCTGGGGCGGGCGGGGGCGCCCAACTCATCCTGGGGCATGGGCCCGGTGGGGGCCTTGTCCCTGGCGCTGGGTTTCGTGTCCGGGGCCTGGGCCCTGTGGGCAGTGCTGCGCAGGCGGGTTTCCAGGATCACTGTGATTCACGCCGGGTTGTTCCTTGTCGGCATTGTCATGGTCTGCCTGTACGCCATGCTCCCGCGGAGCGGCAGTTTCGTGTTCTCCAACGTCAGATTCGTCTATCCGGGGGTGGCCCTGCTTGCCGTGGTCGCAGCGGGCAGCGTTGTCCGGACCAGGGTTCCGGAAGCGGTTTTCGTGGTGATCGTGTTGCTGTGCCAGGCGGCAGGGCTTTTGTTTTTTACGAACCTGCCCACGACATGGTGGGCGATGTCCGCCGCCGGTTTCGTGACGATCTGCCTGTTTTGTGGGTGGTTCGTGTTCAAGAAAGCCGACGGACAAGGCCCCGGGCATCCACCGAAAAACCTGCCGCGGTCGAAGAAGGCGGCATTGGCCGCGGGCCTGGCCGTTCTTGGTCTCCTGCTGGTTTTCCCGCTGCACTCCGCCAGGGAATCAAACTGGGTCGCTGCTTACCGTACACCACCACTTGCGTACCAGTTCGATTTTACAGGCTACGCACCCTGCCTTCAGGCGCTCGAGGAAAACCTCCCCAAGGGGACCCTGGCCCTGGCCGGAACCCGTGAATTGGGTGGTTTCGTGGCGCCGCTCTTCGGCGCGGACCTGGGGCGCGAGGTCGTTGTCGTGGAAGGCGGTCGGGGCCCGGCAGGGGCGCGGTTGAAAACCGGGGGCGCAATGGACCGCTGGTACGCCGCTCTTGTTCGTGCCGACGCCGACGCGCTGATGGTTTTTTTGCCGAGGGACGCGGCCGAGGCGACCCCGGAATCCGGGTGGGCCCACGGGGCCGCCGCGCGTTTCAGGGAGGTCCACCGTTCCAGCTCGTGCGAACTTTTCATGTTGAAACGCGGGGGTGATTCATCAGGCGGGACGTGAACAACGCGCATGCCGCCGGCCATGTCGAACGCCCCGAATCGTTCGGGCCGCTGTTCTGGGGCGCGGCCTTGGCGGGCTTCATCCTGTCGAGGTGGTGGTACCACGCGCAGGGCGTCGATTTCTGGTCCGACACCGTGTACTTCTTTTCCCAGATACTCGACCCGCCCCTGCTGACGGACCACCTCCTCCAAAGCCTTTGGTACCTCCACGCGCAGCCGCCATTGTTCAACCTGCTGACCGGCGTGGTCATGAAGTGCGCGCCCACGTCCTTTCCCGCCGTGTTCCTTGCGATCTTTCTGGTGATTGGTTTCGCGACCCTGGCATTCACGGCCCTGTCCCTGACCCGACTAGGTTTCAACCGGTGGCTGGCACTGGCCGTGTCCCTTGCCTTTACCTGCGCCCCGCCCTTCGTGATCTACGAAAACTGGTACTTCTACCCCCATATCTGCATGTTTCTGCTGGCGGCAGCGGCCTGGCTGTTCCTGCGGTCCGGCGGTCGCCCAGGTCCCTGGATGCAAGGCGCGTTCTGGGTCCTTGCGGTCCTGGTGCTGACCCGGAGCCTTTTTCATCCCTTGTATCTCGTGATCGCCGTTGCAATCACGGTAGCAAACGGCGGTCGCGGCGCCCGAAAGGCCCTGCTGCTCTGCGCGATTGGTCCCCTCGTGGTGGTCGGCCTGCTGTGCCTCAAGAATCTG
>JAADHL010000222.1 GCA_013151875.1 Deltaproteobacteria bacterium | reverse complement strand
GATAAGGTCGACGTCATTCTGATAGCCGTATTTGAGGATCTCCATGTATGGCTTTCCGGCACGGATCTCCACCTTGACCTTGCGCCGGTCCACCTCGGCCAGACCGCCGGCTTCGAACAGGTCGTTGACCCTGCGCTGAACGCCTTCCTCGACCCTCTTGACCCGGCCGGCCTGACGGTCCATGTCCTCGCCCGAATCGAATGACGCGATGGGTTCCATGACATGCAGCACATGGGTCGTCGCGTTGAACTGGCGCGCGAACTTCAAGGCGATATAAAACGCCTTTCGCGACGAATCGGAAAAATCGATTGGAACAAGGATCTGGTCAATTTTTAAAGACACTTCCATGAGACCTTCCTCTCTGGCTACAAGGGAATATTACCATGCTTTTTCGGGGGATTGGTATCCCTTTTGTTGGCCAGCATGGCAAGGGCCGAGACTATGTGGCGCCTGGTATCCCGGGGACGGATGACCGCGTCCACGTAACCCAGTTCGGCCACGGAAAACGGGTTTGCAAAGCGCTCCCTGTAGTTCCTGACGTATTCCACGGCCGCAGCGTCCTTGTCCTTCGCCTCCTCGAGCTCGCGTCTGAACACGATGTTGACCGCGCCCGCGGGTCCCATGACGGCGACCTCCGCCGTGGGATAGGCCAGATTGATGTCGGCCCTGATGTGCTTTGACGACATGACGTCGTAGGCGCCTCCATAGGCCTTTCGGGTAATGAGCGTGACCTTCGGAACGGTCGCCTCCGCGAATGCGTACAGGAGCTTTGCCCCATGTTTGATGATCCCGCCGTACTCCTGAGCAGTGCCCGGGAGAAAGCCGGGGACGTCCACCAGGGTGACCAGGGGGATGTTGAACGCGTCGCAGAACCGCACGAACCGCGCCCCTTTGATGGAAGCGGAGATGTCAAGACAACCGGCCAGATGAGCCGGCTGGTTCGCCACTATGCCCGCGGATTTCCCGCCGAATCTGGCAAAGCCCACCACGATGTTCTGGGCGAACTGCTGGTGCACCTCCAGAAACCGGCCGTCGTCAACGACCACCTTTATAATGTCCCTGATATCGTATGGTTTCTCCGGACTGGTGGGCACGATGTCGTCCAGTGCCCCGTCCACCCTGTCCGGCGGGTCATCGGTCGAAACGAACGGCGGATCCTCGGTATTGTTGGACGGAACAT
Source organism: Deltaproteobacteria bacterium (assembly GCA_013151875.1). GTDB lineage: Bacteria > Myxococcota_A > UBA9042 > DTJE01 > DTJE01 > JADDHL01. The sequence goes on along the minus strand of JAADHL010000222.1, from coordinate 9,744 downwards.
AGGACAACAGGTCCCGCACCAGGGCCAGCGAGGCCGTATCGTCGGGAGCCACGAAATGGGCGACCCCGCTCCTGGTCGCGTGCGAAACAGCGCCCCCGAGGTCCTCCTTGGTCACTTCCTCGTGAGTCACGGTGCGGATGACGTCCGGACCCGTGATGAACATGTGGGACGTGTTCTCCACCATGACGATGAAGTCGGTAATGGCCGGTGAATAGACGGCGCCCCCGGCGCAGGGTCCCAGGACGACCGAAATCTGGGGAATCACACCCGAGGCCAGGGTGTTTCGGAGGAATATGTCGGCGTAGCCTCCAAGGCTTTCAACGCCCTCCTGGATTCGAGCGCCCCCCGAGTCGTTCAGCCCGATCAAGGGCGCGCCCACCTTCATGGCCATGTCCATGATCTTGACTATCTTGCGGGCGTAGGAGGCCGAAAGCGAGCCGCCGAACACGGTGAAATCCTGGGCGAACAGGAACACATGACGTCCGTCGACCAAGGCGTGTCCGGTCACCACGCCGTCGCCCGGGATGCGATGGTCCTGCATCCCGAAATCATTGCAGCGATGGACCACCAGTTTGTCCATCTCGACGAACGTGCCCGGATCCACGAAACGGTCGATCCGCTCACGCGCGGTCAACTTGCCCGCCTTGTGCTGTTTTGCGATACGGGCCTCGCCGCCGCCCAGTTCCGCGCGGCGTTCGGCGTCTTCGAGCCTGGCCAGGATCCGATCCCTGTCTTCGGTGGTCATTGCATGCTCCTGGACCTGCGTCCCTAGTCGATTGTCTGTTCGTAAAGGTCCACGTAGGCGCCGGCGCTGGCCTCCCACGAGAAGTCCATGTCCATGCCTCTCCTGATGACCGCGTCCATGGCGCGTTTGTCCGCGTAAAGCGAAACCGAACGGCGAAGCGCATCCAGAAACGCTTCGGCCGAAAATTCCCTGAACTTCAACCCAGTCCCGCGTTCAGGCTCCTCTTTTATATCGATTACGGTATCTTCCAGCCCCCCAACCGCGTGAACCACGGGAATGGTCCCGTATTTCATACTGTAGATCTGATTCAGGCCGCAGGGCTCATAGCGCGACGGCATCAGGAAGAAATCGCTGCCCGCTTCAATGCGATGCGCCAGGCCGTTGTCGTAGGCGATCCTGGCGCTGACATTGCGCGGGAAACGGCGCGCCGCCTCGGAAATGTTCTCTTCCACGGCCCTCTCTCCCGTGCCCAGGATCACGACGGCCGCCCCCATTTCCACAAGGTCGGGCAGCACCTCTGCCAGCAAATCGAACCCCTTCTGTGCCGCCAATCGCCCGACCACGCCGAAAACAGGACCTTCAAAAGAGGGCTCAAGGCCGAATTCACCCAGCAGGGCCTGGCGGCAGGCCTTCTTGCCGGACAGGTCATCGGGTCCGTAATTGTCCGGGATCAGTTTGTCGGTCAGCGGGGACCACTGCTGGTAGTCAACGCCGTTCAATATACCGACAACGTCCTTTCCCCGTCCCCGCAGCACACCGTCCAGCCCGCACCCGAATTGCTCGGTCAGGATCTCTCCCGCATATCCGGGACTGACCGTCGTGATCCTGTCCGAATAGACCAGGCCGGCTTTCAGAAAGTTGACGTTGCCATAGAATTCAACGCCTTCCGGATTGAAAATCTCCCACGGCAGACCGATGTCCGGAACGACGTCAGCGGGGAACAATCCCTGATACGCAAGGTTGTGGACCGTAAGCACGGTCCCGCAAAGATCCAGGTGGAACAGCCTGTTGTAGGCAGGCACCAGGCCAGTCTGCCAGTCGTGGCAGTGAAGAACCGAGGGCCGAATCCGCAGACTCCTCATCAATCTGAAGACCGCCGCCGAAAAGAATGCGAACCTCAGGTGATTGTCCGGATAGTCCCCGTCGCGAGTCCCGTACAGTTCCTCGCGGCCGAACAGGGACTCGCAACCAAGCAGCACCACATGGGTGCCCTGGGGAAGGTGGGCCTCGAACACCTCGAGATTCCTGGTCCTTCCACCAAGGGTGACGTCGAACGACCTGCCTGTAGGCCGTACGCCGTGTTTATCGCGATCAATCGACGCGTACAGCGGCGTGACCACCGTCACCTTGTGGCCCAGCCGGGTCAAGGCCTCGGGCAGCGCCGAAGCCACGTCCGCCAACCCGCCCGTCTTTGAAAACGGCGCAACCTCGGACGAACAGTGCAGGATATCCAACATCTGCAAACCTCCCTGACCCGCCTCGACAACGGCAGGATTGCGTCTGATACTCCATCCGATGCGGCCTATCCCTCGGAAACGGAGCCCGCCTTTCGGCGTCTGTCGCCGGAACTCCCTTGCTGCGCGACGCCGGACAACCCCATCCAGTCGCCCCACCTGCCATCGAGGCGCAGTCGGTAACGCCCGGCATCGAACCCACGGTGCTCCAGTTCCGCCAGGAACCTGCTCAAGAGCCCGTCAAAATCCGTTGCGTCGCGGATGATGAACTGGAGCATGAAATGCAGGGGATCGGAACACTGCGTCTCAGCGTAGAGCCTGGTCCCGTTTCTGGTCGATTTTTCAAACACGGTCACCTGGAACACGACGGTCCTTCCCAGTCTGCTAGCCTCCAGCTGAAATCGTGAATGCTCTTTCACCATGGCGGCGAATCTTGCAATTGCACCCCGTTTTTGTCAAGACAAGACAGTACTTTGTCAAAGCATATTCTTGACACCTGCCCAGAGCCGGAATAGCTTTGGACGGTATTGGTTTCCCGGGGGAGCATCAGGGGGTGGGATCCATGGAAAACGAATCCGGCCGCAGGGAAATGGAACGGCTCCCCGGGGTCTTCCAGGTGCATTTTACGGTGGACGGCAACGAAGGTGACGGCGTGATCGTCGACCTGACACCGAACGGAATGCGGCTGCGCACCAATTATCCAGTCGAAGAGGGCAAGACGGTCCATGTTTCCATGGTGGGGCCCGACTACCAGACCCTTGAAATGGAAGGCCAGATCCGATGGGTGACCGAGTTGTCGCCCGTCCCGATCCAGTCGCACTCCTTCGCCTTCGAGGCGGGTATCAACGTGGCGGACCCGCCGACGGAGATGTCCGATATATTCGATCGCCACAGCGCACGGTTCATCGACTTCCGTGACTGGCCCCGCTACCCATACCAGATGAGAATCGAGATGGTCGGCCCCGGGACATGGGAGGCGACCTTCGCCTTGAACCTGAGCCGCCGGGGGCTGTTCGTGATGACCCGCCAGGAGCTCAACATCGGGCAACTGGTCCAATTGCGCGCAACCATCGACGAGGACGAGGACCCGCTCGAACTGAACGGTCAGGTCGTGTACCTTCTAAGCCATCAGCACGCCGAGGAGGTGGGTGCCGCGCCCGGTGTCGGAATTCGGCTGGGCGCCCTGCCGCCCGCCGTCAAGGAACGGTACGGCCTCTTCATCGAACACCTAGACAAAAAGTACAACGGCTAGCTCCTGCTCCACCATCGATCCCGTAATCCAAAGGCGCATCCCCCGTGTTAACATTCCCCTCCGTGAAACCCATGGACCATAAAGGCGCCCGACTGGATGTCATCGTGCTGGCAGGACTGGTCCTGTACGTCGGAATGGTCTGCTTTCAGGCATACGCGCCGTTCACGTTCATTTTCAGGGACGGCTCGTTCTATGCTCAGACCAACAGGTCCATCGCCGAGTCGTTCACCCTGCGCCAGGAGGAGTTTCAGCCCTCATCCTGGTACGACGGGAGCCTGCCCTGGTACAAGAACGTCGATGATGCGTGGAGCAACGTATCCGTGGGCGCCGGCGGCGAGTGGTACCCAAAACACTCATACCTGATGCCGGTGTTTTCCACCCCCTTGTACATCCTGTTCGGTCCCTTCGGCCTTCTGTTGTTCAACTGCATCGCCATGGTCCTGGCCCTGTTCGCAGGATACAGGCTGGCATCGTTGTATGCGGGCGGGTTCCCTTCCGCGGTGGCCGTTTTCCTGGTCGCGTCGGCGCCCTTGGTTCAGTATCTGGCCTACAGTTACAGCCATGACGTCTTCTGCGCCGCCCTGGTCGCCGGGGGCCTGGCGCTGCTGGCCCATCGCAAATACGCATGGGGCGGATTGTTGCTGGGTCTGAGTATCTACGCGAAGCTGACCAATGTTCTGATCGCGGCCCCCGTGGGCCTGTTTCTGACCATCGGACACAGGCGAGGCATGTTGAGGGCGGCCATTGCCGCGGCGGTTCCCCTTGCCGTTTACGCCGTGGCCAACACTTTGATGTACGGAGGGCCCTTTACGATATCGTACAACCGCATCCTGACCGTTGAAAACGGCCGGCAATCCATAGTCTCGTACTCGAACGCCTTCGACATGCCGCTGGCCCGGGGATGGCACAGATTTTTTTCCGACAGCCATGAAGGCGAACTTGCTCAGATGGCGCTGTTGCCCCTTGTGGCCTACGTTTGTCTGCCGTTCATGGGCCTCGGCGCCTGGGGAACGGCTCTGGGCCTGGCAATCTCGACCGGCCTCTTCCTATACACTTTCGCTACCTATCATTATGGAGGCGCACGCTTCTTCATGCCGTGGTTGGCGGTGTCCACGGTCCCTCTGGCCGCCTTTCTGGGGCGCCTGGGGGCGGCCTTTGACTGGGCCGTGAACAGATTGTCCCTTGCTCGACGCTGGGCCTTTGCGATGGCAGCTGTTCCAACTGCTGTCGGTCTGCTCGTCGTGGCAATCGTTTGGATACAAAGCGTCCCTTCGAGGTCGATGACCATGTCCAAAGACGTCGAGCACCTGAAAACGACGCTGGACGGGCATCCCTGCGACTACTTCAACATGACGCATCTGAAGTGGGAATGCAGCCGCCTGGATCCGGGCGGGTCCTATCTGGTCGGCCGCCCTCTTGGGGATGAGTGCTCGTTCGCCCATCGTCCCATGCTGTGGGCGCCGGCAAACCCAGCGCGAAAAACAAGAACCATCACGTGGTCGCCCGCGCGGCATACCGACCGATTCAGGGTGTTCTGGGGCCTTGATGAGTCATCTCGCCGGGGGTCCGTGCGTTTCACGATCCAGGCGGGAGCCCAGCGCGAGTTCGTGGCCCAGGGACGCGGCGAACTCAATGAAAGCATGGTCCAGGGGATGGAGGCGGGACCCGGCCAACCGGTCACTGTCACGATCGACCCGGGAATCTCGAAAGGCCTTTACCTTTGTCTGGATATCGAAGCCCAATGAAGACCCATCTGTTCATCCCCTGCCTTGTGGACCAGTTTCTTCCGGAGGTCGGTCTGGCCACGGCCGACTGCCTTTCAGCGGCGGGCTGCGAGGTGGCCTACCCATCGAAACAGACCTGCTGCGGTCAGATGTTCCTGAACTCGGGAATGCCCGGTGACGCCGCCGGACTTGCGCGCGCCTTCGTGCGACGTTTCGCCGACGCCACGTGGGTAGTGGCCCCATCCTGGTCATGCGTGGACATGGTCAGAACCCGGTATGGGGAATTGTTGGAAGGGCGGGAACTGGAGCAGTGGGAGTCGCTCAGGGAACGGGTGTTCGAACTCACCGAGTTTCTGTCCCTGAAATTGGGCCTGGACGCCTGGCAAGGCTCTTTTCGGGCCAGGGCGATCCTGCACTGGTCCTGTCACATGCCCAGGGACGGCAACGAGCAGGACCGGCTGGAAGGTCTGCTTGGCGGCGTCGATGGGCTTGAACTGCTGCCCAGGCCCCCGTTCGAATGTTGCGGATTCGGTGGAGTTTTCTGGAATCTGTGGAGCGAGGTGTCCGCCTCAATCGGCCGGCGCCGCCTGGACGTGCTCACGCGGGATGGCCCGGACGCGATCCTGCTGGCCGAGCCTGGCTGCCTGATGCAGATGCAGGCGGCCGCAAGCGAGTCCAAATCAGGCGTCAGGGTCCTGCACGTGGCTCAGTTGCTTGCCGAGGCGATCAGATGAAAGGCCTGCGTAAAAGGGCGGCAAAGGCGTCGCGTGACCAGGTCCTGTCCAGGGCGGTCGTCAAGGCTTGCGATCACACCCTGCGCAAACGGTCCGAGGCCCTCGCGAAACTGGATGAGCCGCAGGCCGCGCGCACGGCCGCGTCCAAGGCACGCTCACGGGGTCTGGACCGGATGGACGATCTGCTCACGACCCTCCAGGCGCGGCTTGAAAAGAAGGGCGTCAGGGTCTTTCGGGCCGCTGACCGGGAACATGCCATTGATTACGTGGTCGGACTCGTTCGCGACCAGGGGCTTTCGACCGTGGTCAAGGCCAAGTCCATGACAGGTGAGGAGGCGGGCCTTTCCAGGGCGCTCGAAGATGCCGGATGTCGCGTGGTCGAAACCGACCTGGGCGAATATATCGTCCAGCTTCGCGATGAGCCGCCGTCCCATATCATCGCCCCGGCGATCCACCTGTCCAGACGGCAGGTAGGCGAACTGTTCGCCGAAAGGCTGGGCATGACGCCGACCGAGGATCCTGCTTCGATGTGCGACTTCGCCCGAAAACGGCTGCGTCGGGACTTTCTGTCCGCCGACCTCGGGATCGTGGGCGTGAACCTGGCCGTTGCGGGGACCGGCGATCTGATCACCGTGACCAACGAGGGAAACGGGCGACTGTGCCAGACCATGCCCCGGGTGCTGGTGGCCTTCACTGGGATCGAAAAGGTGGTCGAGGACGCCGAGGATGCCGCCGCCGTGCTGCGGGTCCTTTCCAAAAACGGTACTGGTCAGGTCGCTACCTCCTACGTCAGCCTCCTGAGAGGACCGGCGGGCCCAACGGAACCCTTCGGCCCAAAAGAGATCCACCTGGTCCTCATGGACAACGGCCGTTCCCGGCTGAGGGACGACCCCATCCTGAGGGACATGCTCAAGTGCATCCGGTGCGGTGCGTGCATAAACTGCTGTCCGGTGTACAGGTCAATAGGTGGACACGCCTACGGCACGACCTACGTGGGGCCCATGGGTATCACCCTGACCAATGGTCTGGCCGGCGGCGAGGGCCTTGGCGGGGAACGACTCAGGGATCTCGGCGAACTAACGTACGCCTGCACGCTGTGCGGAGAATGCGGCCGCGTCTGTCCGGTGGGCATCGACCTGCCGGACATGATCCTGAAACTGCGCGCGCGCGCGCCGAAGCCGCCGGGTCGCAACCTGGGCATGAAGGCGGGACGGGTCATTCTGGGCGGTTCACGTCGGTTCTCGGCGACGGGGAGGATCGCAGGCACACTGGGCAGAATCGCACCCCATCTTTACGCAAAACTGGCGCGCATGTCCGGTTGGACGCGATCCGCGGCCCCACCAGTCCCGTCGGACACGCCTTTCAGGCGGCAGTTCAGAAAATGGAAGCCATTCGTAGGGCACGATGCCCTCGTCCGGCCTGCGGGCATTCCGGCTGCTTTGGAAAAAGGAAACCCGCGGGACGAAACAGCCGATATCTCATCCGTGGGCCCTGCTGTCCTTTCGCGGACGGACGCGACAACGGCCTTTGCGGAAAAAGCCGCTCAACCGTTCGATGCCTTCATTTCCAATTTTCGTGATGTCCGGGGCGAGGTGGCTTCGGGAACATTGACTGAAACTTTAGATAACTTGATTCAAGGTCTTGATCATCCAACAGTATTAGCCTCAGAAGAACTGTTGACCCAGCTAGCGGATCTGGACTGTCGAGTACTGAATGCGGCGGACCCGGAACTGCCCCTGGACCGGGCTTCGCAGGCTGTTGTTGGGGTGACGGGTTGTCTGGCGCTGGTGGCCGAAACCGGTTCCATCCTCCTGGAACACGGACCGGGCAGTGAAAGAGCGGCTTCCCTGCTGCCGGACACGCACGTGATCGCGGCCCGCGCCGACCAGGTTGTCGCCACCATGGAACAGGCCCTGGCAATCCGAAACCGGCGGGATTCCCCGGCCGCGACACTGATCACCGGCCCATCACGCACGGCCGACATCGAAAAAACCCTGATAATCGGCATGCACGGACCCAGACGCCTTGTGCTGGTGCTGCTTTGACCGATGATTCGATCTAAAATCGTCCGCGACTCGATGGAGAGGCAGATGCGAATCAGCGACCTTCTGAATGACGCGAAAGGAAAGATCGTGATGCTGATATTCGACGGCCTTGGGGGAGTGCCGCATCCGGATACCGGCATGACCGAGCTTGAAGCCGCCGCCATCCCACACCTGGACGCAATCGCTTCCAGGTCGGCATGCGGCCTGATGACGATGGTGGCCCCTGGCATCACCCCGGGTTCGGGCCCGGGCCACATGTCCCTGTTCGGATATGACCCGGTGGCTACCACGGTTGGACGAGGCGTGCTGGAAGCGCTGGGGGTCGGGCACCATCAGGCCCCTGATGAGCTGTCCGCCCGCGGCAACTTCGCCACCATGGATCCCGATGGCGGGATCATCACGGACCGGCGCGGCGGTCCCCCTTCCCAGGACCGCAACGGCGAGCTGGTCGAACGTCTCAACAAGATGGTGAAGGTGCCCGGATTCGAAGTAAAATTCATTTCGGGCAAAGAGCACCGCTTTGTGTTCGTTCTGAAGGGTCCTGGTCTGGAGGATCACCTCACCGAGACCGATCCACAGGTGACGGGCGTGCCGGCCCACGCGGTCAAGGCCCTGTCGTCCGGCTCGGCGCGGGCCGCCGAGGCGGTGAAACTGGCAATCGAGAGTATAAACCGCGCGCTGGCGGACATGGCGCCCCAGAACACCGTCCTGCTGCGCGGCTTCGGCAGTCTCCCCAAGGTGGAGCCGTTTTCGGTTCGTTACGGCCTGAAGGCGGCCGCCATCGCCACGTATCCCATGTACAGGGGTATCGCCAGCCTGGTGGGTATGGACGTGCTCGATACAGGCCCGACCTTCCCGGACCAGGTGGCGGTGCTCAAGGACCACTGGGACTCATACGACTTTTTCTTCATCCATGTCAAAGGCACGGACGCGGCCGGACACAAAGGGGATTTCAACGCCAAGGCTGGGGTCCTGACACAATGCGATCGCCTGGTGCCGGAAATAGAATCGCTGGATCCAACCGTTTTCATCGTGACCGGCGACCACTCTACACCGACCGCCTTGAAGGACCACAGCTTCCACCCGGTCCCGGTCCTGATACAGGCCTCGACGGCCATACCGACCGGGACCGCGGCATTCACCGAGGCGGAGTGCTCGCGGGGAATTCTGAGCGTCTTCCCGGGACGCAAGCTGATGCAGCTCGCCTTGGCCTACGCCGGGCGCCTGAAAAAGTTCGGGGCGTAGATCACCGACCAGGGACCCTTTCAGTTCTTTTCCAGGACCTCTTCCTGATAGAGGCGGCGGAGTTCCCTGGTGATCGGCCCGACCTTGCCGTCCGCCACCTGGCTGCCGTCCACCCTGACCACTCCCAGCACCTCCGTGGTCGTGCCGCACAGCATGACCTCGTCGGCCTCCAGCAGGTCGGCCATCATCACGTCGGCTTCCCTCACCTTGCCCACGACCCGCCCGGCCAAGGGAAGCAGCGCCGCCCTGGTGGCGCCGGCAAGCAATCGGTTCGACAGAGGGGGCGTGGTCAGCACGTCGCCCTTCAGAGCAAAAAAGTTCGTGGACGTGCCCTCGAATACGCGGCCGTCCGAGGCCCTGAACAGGACCTCATGGGCGCCCAGCTTGTTGGCCTCCAGACGGGCGAACGTGCGCGGCAGCAGGTTCGTGATCTTGTAGTTGGCGTGCTGCCAGCGAATGTCCTCGAAGGTGATCACGGACACCCCGGTCCTGTAGGTCGATTCCGGAAGGCATGTGTGGTCGTCCACCGCGATGAAAACGGTAGG
>JAADHL010000126.1 GCA_013151875.1 Deltaproteobacteria bacterium | reverse complement strand
TCCCCCACCTGCTCGGAGGCCACCAGCATTGCAAACCCCTCGTTGAACCAGCGGGGAACGCCGCGTCCGTCCAGGGCCGATCGAAGATACACATGAGCGAGTTCGTGCACGAACGTGTCCACCGCATTGAACACCTCGTTGCCGCGGGCGGACAGCACGATCAGGTCCCTGTCCGCCATGGCGAGGCCCGCGATCCAGTCCCTGACGGGTCTGCTGCTGCCCACCATTTTCATCATGTCGTTTTCGTTAGAGGCAATACGCACCTCTATGACACTGTCATCCGCCGCGCCCAGCAACCTCAGGACGTACCTGCGCTTTTCCTCGGCGACCCTGGCCAACCGTTCGGCCACCCCTACGGAGCCCTCGTCGGGTACAAAGCGAAAGTGCGTCGTACTGGGTTGGGCCAGGGCCGTGACCGCGGTCGGCGCGATCAGTAGTACGGCCACCAGCGGCAGCAAGGCTCGCATCATCGTGGCCTCTTCCAGAAAAGGCTCTGTTTCGACGATGAAAGGTCCAGCAAAAAGCCAAAGCTGAACGAAATACGCCCCCTGTCGTCCGCCAGACCAGCCGGCGGGTTGGGAAACGGAGACGCCTCCCTGAACGATTTCAAGGCCTCTTTATCCAAGAAGGGAAGTCCCGACTCCCTGGCCACCTCCATCCTGAGGACCTTGCCCTTCGCGTCCAGAGTGACCGACAACACGGTAAGCCGATCCGTCGAACCATAGACCTTGCCGTACGGGTCGCGCGAGCGGTACGCTGGTCCAGGATCCCACTCACCGCGGACACGCTCCTTCACCCTCTGAAAAAAGTCCCAGTACTTGAAACTGCGCGCGTTCAAGAGGGTGGTATCGCCTTCCTCTCTGACCCCCAGGACCGCGTCGTCTGACATGAAGGCGCCCCTGCCGCCAACGGCCTTCACGGCCGAAGCCCCGGGGCTTCCACCCAAAGTGGGCATGAGCAGGCGGCTCAACCCAGCGAATCCCTTCACGCCGGCCGTTGGGCCGGTCCGCATCGGCAGGGCGACGTCCGTGCCTGCTTTCTGTTTCCGTGCTGTTTTCCCGTGGGCACGCTTTTGGACCCCGGCCTTCTTCCTTGCGGAACGAACCGCCATGGGTCGAGCCTTGGGGGTCCGGCCTCTGTGGCGAGATCTCTGCTCCTTCTTTACGCGGGAATTGTACTTGCTCAGAAAACGCGCGTCATCCGGCGGCTCCACTTCCTTTTCGGGTTTGGGCAACTGCACGACCTGTCCCTTGAAAGGCTTTTCATGACTGCGCAACTGGACCACTTCCTTGGGCCGCCGGTCAACCAGGTCCAGTCGAACCAGGTCCGATTGGGGAGTCACGGGTTTTTTCGAGCAACAGGACCAACAGAAGGTGGAAAAGGGCTGAAACCGCCGCCGCGATCCAACCCCTCCGGTTCTCGCTTCGCCGACCGCCGGTCCTTGAAGCGGATGGTTGCCTGGTGCTCATGATCCCCCCGTTACCGGGGCTCCTCTATCTGGGCTTTTCTATTCGGGCTTTTCTACCTTGTGCTCGACCGAAGCGGCAAACTTCTTCACGCCAAGGGACCTCAACGTGTCGATGACCTCCATGACGCGGCCATACGGCACTTTCTTGTCGCCATCCACGACCGCCTGGACTTCAGGGTTCTCCTTCAGGAGAGCCGGCACCCTCAGACGAATATCATCCATGGTCGCTGCCTTGCCGTTCAAGACCAGGGTCCCGTCCGGGGCAACCACCACGGCAAGCGTGGTCACCTTGACGTCCTTGCCCGTCGAGGCCTCGGGGAGTTGGACCTCTATTGCCTTCTGGGTGATGTATGTAGCCGTAACCATGAATATAATCAAAAGAACCAGCATGACATCCACCATCGGCGTCACGTTGATCCCGGTGATCAGGCCCTCGTTTTCTTCGGCAGAATCCAAAAAAACACCTCCTGATAAATACTATCGGTCTTGAACCCGCAGTGGTCAAGGCCCGGCGTCCCGTATGAGGGCGTCCACCGATAAGATGATGACTTCCACCTGTTCCGACCGGTGGCGTTCAGGATCGGTCGTACTCGACCAGCAGGGCAGTGATGTTGTCGAAGCCTCCAGCGTCCATCGCCGCGTCGACAAGCCATTGACACCGCTCGTCGAGCGTCCCGCTGCTGGCCAGGATCCGCCTGATCTCCTCGTCCTCGATCATGTCCGTCAACCCGTCAGAGCAAAGCAGATAGACGTCGCAGGGCGCGGCCCGCCTCGTGAAGAACTCGATATCGGCGCTGGACTTCAACCCCAGGGCCTTCATTATCACGTTCCGGTAGGGGAACGTCCGAGCGTCCGAAGGCTTGATCATCTGCAACCGGATGTACTCGTTGACCAGCGAATGGTCCTCGGAAAGCTGTCGCAGTCGACCTGACCTGAATCGATAGACACGGCTGTCCCCGGAGTAGACAACGAACAGGGTGCTGCCGTGAAAGATGGTGGCCACGATCGTGGTACCCATGCCCTTGAAGGCGTCGCTCTGTCGGGCAGTGTTGACGATCAGCCGGTTGGCGTACTCGATGGAGGCCACCAGATTCGCCTGATTGCGGTGCTGAATACCCCAGGACCTGCGTACGCGCCTGACCAGCTCCCGGGTCGTTTCGTCGTCCATCTCGCCGGTGAACCATTCACTGATCGCGTCAATGCACAGATGAGCGGCCACGTCGCCGCGCTGATGCCCCCCCATGCCGTCGGCAACCACATACAGGTCCTTTTCGGCCATGACCAGAAAGGCGTCTTCGTTGCGCTGACGGACCCGACCGACCGAGGTCTTGGCGAATCCGGTTGTCAATCCAGCCATGATTCCTTCTCAGCGAGCGCCGGAATCCAAGGAAACGGACGGCGGCGGCAATATGGGTTGCCTTTCCTTGCCTTCATGGGCCCTCTGCAACTCTATCTCGGCGAACAGCATCTCGGGCGCCACGGTCGAGACCGGGACCGAACCCGATTCGGCGCCGCAGTAGCCGTTGAAGACACCGTACTTGTCCGACGTCGCCACAATCTTGCTGATTGACGACAGCGGGGTGCCGACTATTTCAACCCCACGGGCGAGCCTCTTGTCTCCCGTTTTCGCGTCCACCCGGTATACGACTATCGGAACGCCTTTGAATGCCTGATATCCGTACGAACTGGTATTGGTGGAACCGCCGGCAATGGTCTTGATGATGAGGCCATAAGGCTTGTGCTGCCGACGCACCTCTTCCAGCAGCATCTTTTCCAGACGCTTGGATGAAACCGGTTTCGTGCCCTTCACGATCAGGTTGCCCATCCTGCCGACGGGTCGCTGAAAGCCGTCCGAACGTCCATGACCATTGGACCGCGAAAAACCCTCCACCGGTTTCCTGGACATCAAGAAACCCTTCAGCACGCCATGGTCCACCAGCATCACCGATTGCGACGGAACACCCTCGTCATCCACCCGATAGCTGCCGTTCAACGGTGTCTTTCCCCATTCGCGAATGGTAGGATCGTCATATACATTTATGAAATCCGGGAGGATGCGCTGGCCCAGGCGGCCCTTGAACGTCCTGCCCTCGTCGGCCCCCTCCTGACGCTGGCCTTCGAGCCTGTGTCCGATGGTTTCGTGAAAAAACACGCCGGTGGCCTCGGGGGACATCAACACCGGGACGGTGGCGGGTTCGAGGACCTGAGCCTTGCGCATCTCGACCAGGCGTCCGGCCATGACACGCACCTTCTTTTCCACCTCAGCGGGAGACGGCATCCGGGACGGGGACCTCACGTAGGAACTGACGGTATCCTCCAACAGAAACCCGTCGTCGGCCCTTGTCACAGCCGTCACGAACACCTGATAGTAGTCGTCCACCGTCTTGACCACGGTGCCCTCGGTGTTGACGAAGTACCTTGTCAGCCTCGTGGCGGACACCTCCACCGACGAGTCGAATATCTCGGGATAGTCCAGAAGCGCCGCGGATATCCGCCTGACGCCCTTTCTCCAGACCTCCCTGTCGAAAACAAGGGGGACGGGCCGTTCGACCAGATGCAAAGGTTCCTCTCGGGACATGCTGGCGACCGTCCGTTTTTTGGGGTCGTTCACCCGCTTTCCCTTGACCTTCATGAAGGACAGCAGAGCGCCTTTGTACTTGTAGTCCGTGAGGAGCCACAGTGCGCGCCTGAGCGCGATCCGCGATTTCTCGATCGGCGCCATGTTGTTCGGAACGAACTTCTGCGATGGATTGAACAGCGCATCCCCGTCCTCGGATGAATCCATGTCGTAGTCGCCCACGCGCACGTCCGCCTGGATGAAACTGTTCCTGAAGCTGCTGTCCTGGAAAATGGCGCCGGACTTGCCGCTGATATAGCGACGATCCGTGTCACGCAGGGAATACGAAATGAAATACGCAGGGTCGAAATCTTCGAGGCGCAGGGACTCCCGGTTCCGATCCAGTTCCTCCACCATGGCTCGCAGGGCCCAGTCATCCGGCACTGCACGGGCGTATGCCGTGGTCGCCGCAAGAACGCTCACCGCGACGAAGGAGGCGAAAAGACGCGCCGTCAACGACACTCAGCCACCTCTGGCATGACACCTGTCAACAGAGCAATCGCGGACTCGTCTGCTGGAGGAAACTCGTATTTCGAAAGGTCCTGGGCGGGTATCCACTTGAAATCCGCCACGTCGATGGCCTTCAGGTCATCGTTTTTCAAACGGCATCGATAGACCCTGAAGTCCACGCTGAAGGCGTCGTAGTTGTGAATTTTGCTTTCCAGGAGGCTGCCCACTTCAATCTCGGCGTTCAATTCTTCCTTCAATTCACGTTTCAGCGCGGTGGAATCATCCTCTCCGGGTTCCACCTTGCCGCCGGGAAACTCCCACATCAGGGAAAAGACGGCACGCGCGTTGCGTTGCGAGATGAGGTAAAGACCTTCCCGTTCAACAACGGCCGCGACGACTCTGATCGGCTTGTCCGGATGCACGCACGACCTCCACAAAACATGCACAGGGAAAAACGGTTCCCATTGGGCGGGTCATCACCTGCGCTTTAGCCCGGCCACTGAAAAATCACGCACACCGGCATCCGATGCGGCTGATGTGCTCGCCTTGAACGGGACGCAACTCTATCGCGCGGCACTGAGGCTCGATTCACAGGCCTCTTTCGACATACCACTGTTTACACGATCGGTAAACGAGGCGCAAAGTTGCTCGTTCTTCTTTTCTTCACAATAGTACTTCAGCAGTTTCTCGCACGGCTTCCCACCGCACGCCGATGCGCTGATCGCCATCAACGCCAGAACCGCCATCAGAGCCCGCTTCATATCCGCCTCCCAAGCTTCCTCCAAATGATTTTCCAACCCACCCGTTTCATTGTCAACCTTGGTCGGACTGGGTCACATGTCCACCACGCGGGTCGTAGTATGATCCTTGTCCACGACGATGGTCACACTCTTGCTGGCCACCTTGTTCCTCAGCGTGAACACCTGTCGTCCAACACCTACCTTGAACCGGCGCACCGGCGTCGTGCCGATCTTTCGCCCCTTGTAATACACGTCGGCCCAAGGACGGGCGTTTATGGTGACAAAGCCCGTCTCCGCGGGCTCCGGCCTGGGTCTGCGCTTCGCGGGAGTTCGTTTCGACAAGGCAATATTCACTACGTCATCGCTCTTTTCAACCTTGAACACCGAGCGATGCGTCCTGTAACCAGCGGCCGACGCCTTTATCTTGAGTCTGTCGCCCACCTTCACGGAACCGGCTATTTCCCGAACGCCGTTTTTCAAGGGCACAAGTTCGCCGTTGACCCTGACCCTGGCGCCCCGCGGCTTGACCAGCAGTCTGACCCTCGCCATAACGGGGACATCGGAGGAAACGCCGTCCTCCTCCACGACCTCGGCATCCACCCGCGCGGCGGCGACCGCCATGGGGCCGGCGTCAGGGGGCGTCTTGGGGCCGGGGTCCGGGATGACGACGGCGATTGCAGCCACGCCCGCGTCGGCATCGATCCCTGCAATCCCGCCTACATCGGACGCATCGGGCACATCGGGCATCGCGCGTTCACCCAAAATCATCGTCCCATAGTACCCCCCGATCCCGAGGGCCACTCCAACCAGCAGAAAAAAGACCCACATGGCCGCTTTTGACGAACGGCGGGCGCGGACGCCCGTCCCGGACTCGACGCCAACAGGCAGATTGCCGGTGGAACCCGCGAGATCGTTATCCCGGGACTCCAGCCCTTCACCTGTGTCGGTAATGGTGGCCTTGAGTTCGGCTTCCGGAAGGGCCAGGGTCGGCGCGGCGTTTTCCCGGTCCCGTGCGGGGGTCTGTTTTTCGGCGGCGGAGATGATCTCCTCGACCTCGTCACGAAGCATGCCGACAGGCACTGTGGTTGGAGGACCGTCATCATCGGACACATCGATGGCCATGGTCTCTGCCTCCGGCTTGGCTTGCGAGGCCCGCCGCGGCGATTCCATGTCATGGGAAAGCAATTCGGTCCCGGCATCCGGGCCTGGTTCAGCGTCCTTGTCAACGGCGTCGTCAGCCGTCTTCTTTGGAGTAGGCGTCCTTCCGCTACCGCTTGCGTAGTCCTGCCCTTCCTTTTCGAAGAGACTCTGCATGTAGGCCGCCAGGTCCAGTTCCTCACGCCCGGAAGCATGCTTGAACACAAAGTTTTCGAGGTCCTTCTCCAGGGCCGCCATGCTGGAGTATCTTTCATCAGGGGCCTTGCGCAGTCCTTTCAGGATTATCGCATCCAGCTCGCGCGGTACGCTTTTGCGGAACAGGGAAGCCGGCGGCACGCTCTGGTTCAACACGTTGTTCAGGATCTCGAAGTCCGAATCACCCTCGAACAGGCGCTTGTAGGTCAGCATCTCCCAGGTCACCGCGCACAAGGCAAAGATGTCGGATCTCGGGTCCAGGGGCTTGCCCTTGGCCTGTTCCGGCGACATATAGGCGCACTTGCCCTTCACCGTCCCCGCCCGGGTCTTGGTGGATCGCGCCGCGGCCTTCGCGATGCCGAAATCCGTCAACTTCACATCGCCGCCGAAGGACAGCAGAATGTTGTGCGGGCTCACGTCTCTGTGAATGATATTGAGGGGTTCTCCATCATCGTTGCAGTGGGAATGGGCGTAATGCAATCCAGAGGCAATCTGCGCGATGGCATGGGCCGTCATAAGGGGGGTCATGGCCATGTCGGCTTTCGCGCCTTGGTTCAGGACCTTCCTCAGGTCGTAGCCTTCGATGTATTCCATGGCTATGTAATAGGCGTCGTCCACCTTGTCGAAGTCGATGATCTGAACGATGGATGCGTGATGCAGCGCAGCGGCGATCCTGGCCTCGTCGATGAACATGCTTACAAAGGCCTCGTCCTCCGAGTAGGACGGAAGAATCCGTTTGATCACGACGGTGCGTTGGAATCCCTCCGCCCCCAGGGCCTTGGCAAGAAAGACCTCCGCCATGCCTCCGACGGCCAGCTTTCGCAGCAGCACGTATTTTCCGAAGGTCTGCGGCAGGTTCAGAGCCATGCAATCATCCACCGAGGACGGGCGGATTATAACACCCTAACCCCCTGGCCATGAAACCGGGGCGATCCGCTTTACCGCCTTCTCCCGCCCGAGGACCGGGATCCTCTGTGGAAATTGCCATGGGAAGGAACGGCCCGGGAAGACGAGCCGACGCCGGACGAACGACGGGACTTTCTGGGGCGACGGGAATCGCCGTTCGAAGCACTGGAGCCGCTGTAGCGGGAATGATTCTGGTAGGACGGCGCCGGCCTGGACTCCGACGCCTGACGCCTCGGAACCTGCCTGGCCCGTTTGACCTTGTGGACCTGTCCGGCTTTTTGCGCCTGTCTGACTTTACGCACCTGTCTGACTCTGGGCGCTTGTCTGACCCTGGGTGCCTGCCTGACCCTGGGCGCTTGCCTGACCCTGGGCGCTTGCCTGATCTTGTCGGCTCGTCGGGATTCACGATGGTAACTCCCGCCGGAGGAGCGCGCCCTGTTCGGCCTGAACGCCGGTCTTTGTGAGGAGGGCCTTTCAGGACGAGCGCGAGGTCTGGACCGCAGCGGATCGGGTTTTTCCTGGGGTGGCAGTTTCCACCTGTCCGGAACCCTGGTCGGGCCGGAGTCATTTGAACCGTCCACCTGTGATTCGTGCACTCGCGTCCTGCTCCTGCCCGACACGTCCCCTCGACCGTTGCCTTCAACCCTGCGCTCGCGTCCCGGCCGCGAGGACCCACGTTCCGCTCGATTCGTCCTGGAGGTATCCCGGGGGACGACGATATCCCCCGCGCGCTTACCGGCCGTCGTCCTCGCCGGCCTGCTGGTGCGCGAACGAGCAGGCGTACCCTGATAGTCGTAAAGCGATCTGCCCGAGCGCGCACCTGTGCCGGTGCTGCCCGAACGTCTGGTCCGGGGACGGTTGACGCGCCGACTGCGCGCCGGATCCTCGCCCCTGGCGCGCGGCCTGGGTTCCCAAGACACTCGCCGCGTATTGTCCCTCCTGCGCGAACCGGGCCTTGCCGCAGGCGCCGGCCCTGCTGTTCGTCCAGCGCCTCTCCGACCGCCGATGCGGGCTATGGCGCCCTTGCCCTTGCGACCTTTACCCATGTTCGCTTCCATGACCTTCCTGGAAGCATCCCTGTAACGGGCGGGCACCGAACGCGCCCCGAACGCCGGTTCGCGCCACGAACCCCTGCCGTCACGCCCCTTCGCGTCATTCCAGGCGGGTCTCATCTTGACCTCGACCGGCTCGACTCCGGTTCGCCGGGCAATGAACTCGCGCCCTTTTGCAGGGTCCTTGCCCCCGCCGGGAACCGGTCCGAAATTACCCTTTTTGACCGCTTGCATGAACACGCCGTTGGTCGCCACCGGATCGGAAGCCATGACCCGCGACATGTCCGGCCCGTCGTTCGGCGTGAACTTCAGTTTCCTGTCCGGCGGACCATTACGGCCCCGGCCGGGCACATAGAAATTCCTATCGCTAACCATGATCAACCCCGGATGTACCCTGAGCGGACCATGGCGTCCGGTGCGGTGGCCCACCCACCTGCCCGTCCAATAGCCATCGTCGTACCCGTCCGCATAGCCGTACCGGTAGCCGCCGGCCCAACCGGAGTCCCAGGGATACCAGCCGATCCAGTTCGGTCCGTAAAAGAAGGTGACTATCGCAGGTCTCCAGGTGCAGACCAACTCGGGGATCCAGACCCAACCATAAAGGATACTGTGCCTCCAGTGGCCGCAATGGTCCGTTACGTATCCCCAGGGGTCGTACGAGTACCAGGTCCACCCGTATGAGGTCCAGTACCAGTACCCATGCCTGTACGGGGCCCAGTTATCCACGTACCTGCCCGGGACGAACACCGAGGTGCCGTTCAGGACCACCCAGCGCCCCAGCCCGTCCAGATAACGGTCCCAGAAGGGCCTTTCGTACGAGGCATCCGAGTATCGGTTCACCAACAGGACCGAATCCGACGCCGCGCCCCATTTCAACTTCACCTTGATGCGGATACGCCTGGGCGCGTCCCATGGGACATAGAAATTGACACCGTACTTGGTCACCTCGAACAGGCTGTCCGCGGCGCATCCCTTTTCCGGATCGCACGAATCCCCGCCCATCTCGCCGGTGGACCAGACAAAATCCTCTATCGGGCGGTACGCGTATTCCAGCTTGCCGTTGTCACCCCGCCAGACCTCGTCCGCGGTCAGGGACACAACCTGACCCGGCCGGACACGGACCTCCTTGACGCCCCCGGAAGGGTCCAGAGTCCCGTCCACCGCCACGATCCGGATTTCCTGAGCCGTCGCTGGGCCCGCCAACGCCAGGAGAAACAGGGCCGTGAGCCCGGCCAGGGCCTTCCTCGATGCATACCGTCGTTCCATTTCGCACCTCCGATGGTCGACACGTCTTTCGACGGACGGCCCATCAGGTTTATTCACTACGAATATACCTTCATTGGACCGAAATGGCCTCACCTTGTACAATTCGCCGGCTGGAGGACCATGGAAAAGCATGAAATCGTCATCCTGGGAGCGGGGCTGACCGGGCTGTCAACCGCGCTTCACGCGAGAGGCGACTACATCATTCTGGAAAAGGAATCGCGCGTCGGAGGCCTGACCCGCACCGAGGAAATCGACGGCTTTCTTTTCAACCATACCGGGCATTGGCTTCACCTGCGCGATGACGGCGTAAGGGCCCTGGTGGAGGAACTTCTGCCTGGACTGATGGTGACCGTCGAGCGCAAGGCGCGCATCTACACCCATGGCGTGTTCACGCAGTACCCGTTCCAGGCCAACCTGGCCGGATTGCCCGGTCCAGTCCTGAGAGACTGTCTGCAAGGGGCCGTAAAAGCGGCTGTGCGGCGCGCTGAAGACCCGAATCCGGACCTGCAAACCTTCCTGGACTACGTGCGACACCACTTCGGTGACGGCATTGCCGAACACTTCATCATCCCCTACAACACCAAGCTGTGGGGCGTGTCTCCGGATGAGGTCACCGCCGACTGGACGCAGAGGTTCGTGCCGATTCCTGACATAGAGCAGATCATAGACGGCGCCCTGGGGACCACGCCCGGTTCCATGGGATACAACGCGTCCTTTCTGTACCCGGCCGAGGGCGGAATAGAAAGCCTTCCGCGCGCCATGGCGTCGCGACTCGATAATGACCGTATCCGCCTGAATACCGAGGCGTTGACCGTCAACACCTCCGAAGGGTGGGTCGAATCCGCCGAGGGAAGAATCGAATTCGAACACCTCGTGTCGACCCTGCCTCTTCCCGAACTGGTGCAGGCCGCCGTTGACGCCCCCGACGAAATACGGGCCGCGGCGGCGTCACTGAGATGTTCGCCGCTGCGTTTCATCAACGTGGGTCTGAAGGTCGAGCGCCCTCTGGACGGATGCCACTGGCTCTACCTGCCTGAGGCGCGTTTCCCCTTCTATCGGGTGGGTTCCGCCTCCAACGCGGTGCCTTCCCTGGCCCCGGCCGGACGGTCGTCCCTGTACGTGGAACTGGCAAACGACCAGCATGCGCCCGAGGGGGAGGTGGTGCGTGCCCTTGCCGCATTCCTAAAGGAAATCGGGACCATAGAAAGGGAATCGGACGTCCTGTTTGCCGCCTTCAGGGAGCATCGCCACGGGTACGTCATCTACGACAAACAGTGCGCCCCGGCTCGTGAAGCCGTGCTGCGCTTCTGCCTTCAACGCAATATTCACTCGGTGGGCCGATATGGCGCGTGGACCTACAACTCCATGGAAGACGCCATCATGGACGGGATGAAGGTCGCTGGAAAAATCAGGGAAAAGGGGAAATAAGGGGGGCGGATGAAGGACGCCGTTGAAACGGAACCGCATGCCGGAATCGACGTAACCATCGTGATACCGGTCTACAACGAGGAAGGTCTGCTTGCCACGGCCGTGCGCGACCTGGCGGGTCAGTTGGAGTCCCTGGAGGCCGTCACCGAGATTGTCCTTTCCGAAAACGGCAGCAAGGACCGCACGCTCGACATCGCCGAAAAACTGGCGGAGCGAATCAACAACGTCCGTGTTCTGCACACGGGCCGCCCCAACTACGGGCGGGCCATGCGCCGCGGGATCGAGGACGCGCGCGGTTCCATCTGCATCTGCGACGAGATAGACATCTGCGACGTAGATTTCTATCGTCGCGCGATCGATTTGCTGTCATCGGGAAAGGCCGAAATGGTGGTGGG
This sequence comes from Deltaproteobacteria bacterium, assembly GCA_013151875.1. Taxonomy (GTDB): domain Bacteria; phylum Myxococcota_A; class UBA9042; order DTJE01; family DTJE01; genus JADDHL01. The sequence goes on along the minus strand of JAADHL010000126.1, from coordinate 629 downwards.
AAGCAAACGCCACCCTGACGCAAGGGACCGCAGGCCGTTGTTGAGGCGCATGGCGACCCGCGTCATCAACCTGATCCTGAGGTTCGCTCTGGGATTCAAGGGGACCGACACACACGGTCTGAAGGCCTTCAAACTTGAAGCGGTGTTGCCCGTCGTCGAAAAGTGCGTGGTGGAAAAGGACCTCTTTGCCAGTGAACTCGTGATCCGGGCCGAACGCGAGGGGGTCCGCGTGGTGGAAGTGCCGCTGGACATCGCGGAAAAGCGCCCGCCCTCGATCAACCTGTTCAAGCGGGTGCCCAACGTCCTGCGCAACCTGTGGCGGCTCTTCCTGGTCATACGCCTGGGTCGAAAACCTTGAACGCCTCTTACTTGTCCGGCGCCGGATCGAAAGCAGCGGGCAAGGTCCTGTGCGTCAACATCGACCTGGACGACCTGAGGTACTACCGGGCGATACACGGCCTTCCGGCCGGCAAGGACACGCCCCTCCTTTTCGAGGCGGCCGTGCCCAGGTTCCTCGAAATGTGCGACCGTCTTTCCCTCAGGGCAACGCTGTTCACCATCGGCATGGACACCAGATGGGAGGTCGCCCGTGACGCCCTGCGCGCCGCGGTGGAAAGAGGGCACGAGGT
>JAADHL010000175.1:16975-18042 GCA_013151875.1 Deltaproteobacteria bacterium | reverse complement strand
GGCCGCCCATGTAACGGCGGCCGCGCATCGCGTAATCGAGCGGAAGTAATGATGAATACGGACCGACGCGAGGGAATGACGGTCACCTATCGCGTCGAGGCCGGGCCAGGGACCATCGAACGCCTGGCCCTGGAGATCAGTATCGAGCAGACCGTGGAGGTCACCCAGCCCCTGTGGAGGGTCCCGGGCGTCGAGGACCGGACGGTGGGCCGCCTGCTTTCCATCGATGATTCCGGGGACGGGTCATACCTGGTCCGCATCCTGTACCCTGCCGAGGTCGTTACCGTTGAACTCACCCAGGTCTTGAACGTCCTGTACGGCAACATCAGCATGAAACCTGGAATCAGGGTGGTTTCGCTGGATATCTCGGATGGCTTTGCAAGGGGTTTTCAAGGCCCCGCCCACGGTGTTTCCGGCCTGCGCGGGCTGCTGCGCGCGCCCAATAGGCCGCTGGTCGTCGGCGCCATCAAGCCCCTGGGCAGACCCATTGATGACCTGGCGGCGTACGCGGGCGCCATGGCCGCCGGGGGAATCGACATCATCAAGGACGACCACGGGATCACGAACCAGGCTTTGTGCCCGTTCGAGGACCGCGTCCAGGCCTGCGTCGCGGCTGTAGACCGTGCCGTGAAGGGAACCGGCCGCCGGTGTCTGTACTTCCCGACCGTTACAGGACCCGCCGACCGCGTGCTTGGCCGCGCCTTGTTCGCCAAGGCCGCCGGGGCGGGGGGCCTGCTGCTGTCGCCCCTGGTCACCGGTCTGGACTTCGTGCGGCTGCTTTCCAGGGAAACGGGTCTTCCGATCATGGCGCACCCTGCGCTTTCCGGCGCCTTCTTCAACAGGGACGACCACGGCATCTCACCCCATGTCCTGATGGGAACCCTGATGCGTCTGTCGGGCGCGGACCTCGTCATCTTTCCCACATGGGGCGGACGATTCCCATTCACCAGGGATACCTGCGTGGGATTGGATGCAAGCCTGAAATGCGACCTGCACGGCCTGCGCCCCTCCATGCCGGTGCCCGCGGGCGGCCTCACCCTGGACAGGCTGCCCGATCAATACGCGGT
>JAADHL010000175.1:0-16964 GCA_013151875.1 Deltaproteobacteria bacterium | reverse complement strand
ACGACGTGGCGTTCCTGATCGGTTCGGCCCTGTATGAACGGTCCGCCGACCTGACGGCAAACGCCGCTTATTTCCGCTCGCTGGTGCGCGCGGGTTGATGACTGATTGGCCGTATTTCCTTGACCGCAAAGGCTGGGTCCGATAAAAACGACGGGACTTGGTGTGTTGCGGGCCGGCGGGGAGGAATCATGAAGGGTATCCGGTATCCAGGGCCGTTGATCGGATGGGTATTCCTGGCACTCGGAATGCTGGCGACGCCAATGGCAAGGGGCCAGGTCACCGGGACAGGAATCACCGGGGCCGATATCTCCCAGGAACCCAGGCCCGAAACGGCCGTCAAGCCCGACGGCTCTACCGACGCCGCGTCCCCGGACAAACAAGACAATGAAATCATCAAGTTCCATGGGTCTTATTGGCTGCACTGGAACCAGACGTCGGCCTTTGACCTGGATGAAAACGGTTTCAGGGACGGACTCAACATGTACCTGGATCATCGCCTGCGGGTCGAGCCAGAGTTCAAGATCATCGACGACCTGTCCATCGTAATCAGCGTGGACCTCGCCGGGCAACTGGCCGGTGACACCACCCAGACCGGCAAGGACGTCCTGATAAGGCCACGGACCGAGAACAAATTCTATGAAAGATCGACCGTTAGAAAGCTGTACCTGGACTGGAAGACACCTATCGGCGTCCTGAGGGTGGGGCAGATGACCTCCGAGTGGGGCCTCGGGCTGGTGGCAAACGGCGGCGACGACGAGGAAGGCGCCTTCCACGACCCTCTGCAATCAGACATCGTGGACCGCGTAATCTTCGCCACGCGGCCGGTCCCGGGCTTTTACATCGCGGTCGGCGGGGATGTGGTCTTTTCCGACGACAACGCGGACATCCTTGACGGAGACCTGGCCTTCGAGGGCATCCTGTCGCTGTTTTACAAGGACACGGTGGTCAAGGACCTGTACGACCTGTTCGCGGGGGTCTACGCTGCCTACCGGAACCAGACCTACGACAATGACGACAAACTGTGGGCCGTGGCCATCGACGCCTACATGAAGCACGACGTGATCATTGATGAGCACGGATCGAAGCTGTCGCTGGCCGCCGAGGGCGTTTACATCCTGGGACGCCTGGACTTCAACAGCAGGTCCGGGCCGCCCAGGGCGCGCGACGGCGCTGACCTCAGGCAATACGGCATGGTGCTCAGGGCTGAAGTCGACGCCCCGAAGTGGGGCCTTCTGCCGAGCCTGGAGTTCGGGCTTGCCTCCGGCGACAAGGATTCGCTGGACGACGTGGCGCGGGGACTCAAGTTCGATCCCAACTACCAGGTGGGCATGATCCTCTTTCAGGAGGTGCTGGGCCGCATGAGCGCCCACGCCCCGGACCGCGTGTCGGACCCCTCCCTGGTCTATCAGCCGCCCGAGGGCTACAAACTGGCCGCCACCAACGGCTCCATCACCAACGCCCTGTACCTTTATCCCCGGTTCAGATACAGGCCGGCAAAGGGCCTGGAGATACAGGCCGCCTTCCTGTGGGCACAGGCAATGGAGGCGGTTTCCAGCCCATATAACGCCGCCGGACACGGTGGGTATCCCCTCGGCTACCGGGTTGACCCGGTGAAGTGGGGCAACAGAAAATGGAACGGAAAGGCGCTGGGAATCGAGGTGGATGCAGCCATCTCGTACCGTTTTCCCGTGCACGACCTGATCGACATGCGCCTGGGGATCCAGGGCGCCTGGGCCAGGCCGGGCGCCGCGTTCGACGACACGGACGGCAACTCTTTGGGCAACCTTTACAAGCTGCGGGCCACTGCTGATATCATCTGGTGAACGAGGGACCGGGTCTTTCGTATGGGTTCTGGACAAACAGGGGACTAGAAAATGGCGGACGACGAAAAAAACACCACAGAGAACGCGAATGGCGCCGACGAGGGCACATCAAAACCGCAGGCTGGCAATGACCAGAAAGGCAAAAAACAATCGCTGGACGACCTAAAGGCCAAACTCGGCATCGTGACCAAGACGCAAAAGAGCGAGGCGGTGCAGGAGACGCCGAAAAGGACCACATCAGAGGACTTCGATTTTTCCCTGAACGCCCCCGGGCAAGCGTCCGAAACCGTGATGGAGGATTCCGGGGCGCTGGACTTGTCTTTCAAGGGCGACAAAAAAGGGCTGGCAGCCCGGTGGATCATCGGCATAGCGGTGCTGGCGGTGCTGACCCTCGGAATTGGGGCCTTCTTCGGCAAGGTGATGAAAGAGCGGTCCATCGAGAACTTCAAGACAAAGGAGGCCGCGTACATTCTGGGATATCTGACCAGCGCCAAGGGCGAGGAACTGGGTGCCAGCGAAGGCACCGTCCTGGAGGTGCTGAAGGCCCATATAGAGGACACCACGGCTGTCTTCTCGGCGCTTCAGAAGGCGACTGATCCCCAGGCCAGGCTGGAGGCCCAGCAGCAGATGGAGGCCTTTATGAAGCGGTGTCGCGAATACCGCAGCAAGAGGCCGGTCTACGTCCTCGAAACCGTTTTCCCGGGTGTGATCTACAACCAGAAGCTGGCAGCGGAGGTGGTCCGCTATGTTGAAGCGGTCAGAAAGGTCTGGGAGGAGACATCGCTGCTGGCCCTGGAGGCCGACACCCTCGAACGTGTCTCCGGACTCGAAGACAAGGGGGGGATGATTGAAAAGATATTCGTGGAACCGGAAAAGATAAAGGGCGAGAAATGGCTGAAAGGGGTGTTCATCGTTCGCATGGACGAGTCGAACCCGACCAAGGTCAAGGGCGTGACCGAGTACCCCGTGCTTCCCTATGGGGCCGAAAAGGGCTTTATGGCGCCGACGACGTCACTGGTGCGTGTGGACGTGACGCCCATCGCGAAAAACAAGTCCAAGCGTTACAGGGCCGCGATAGAGGCCCGCGCCAGGAGCAGGCTGGCCTCCCTCAAGCAGGCCGTGGACCTGGCCGGCTTCGAAACCCTGCAAAAAAAGCTCAAGGACCTCGCCGCGCGTCCACCGCTGTTTACGATCTTCTAGGCTTGTTGCCGCTGGAGGGCCGGTGCACGGATCCGACGCATCCTTCTGGTACCAATACCTCGTGGGGTCCCTGATCTTCGGCTACGGCATGTATCTGGGTTTCAGGAATCACGACTGGTCGTTTCACAAGAACGAACGGGGCGAGTTCATTCTGCTGGTCCTGATCATGCTCGGTTACATGGCCGTCCAGGGCTTTTTCCAATTCCTCGGGCCAAGGCTGTAGCGGCGAATCAATGACGGCGATAGACACCACCATCCTGGTCGCCTATTTCCTGTTCATACTGGGCTTCGGCGCGTTTTTCGGAAAGTACGCCACCACCACCAAGGACTTCTTTTTCGGTGGGCAGCGGTTCTCATGGTGGCTGATCGCCATGTCCTGCGCCTCCATGGTCGTGGGCTCCTACAGTTTCGTGAAATACTCGGCAGTGGCCTACGAGTTCGGTTTCTCGTCCACACAGTCCTATCTGAACGACTGGACCCTCATCCCGCTGTGGCTGTTCGGGTGGTTCCCCATCATCTACTACTCGCGGGTGCAGTCGATCCCGGAATACATGGAGAGGCGCTTCGGACCGGTGACCAGGATCGTCATTACGGTCCTGCTGCTGGTCTACATGATCGGCTACATCGGGATCAATTTCTTTACCCTGGGGATCGCGCTGAACGGGCTGATCCCCTGGTCGATCTTTGGATGGGCGGTGATCATCGCGGTGATAACGGCCGTCTATGTGACCTTCGGCGGCCAGACTTCGGTCATCATGACCGACCTGGTCCAGGGTTTCCTGCTGATCTTCGCTGGGTTCTTTCTGTTCTTTCTGGGGATCCACTACCTGGGCGGGTTCGACGTATTCTGGAACGCGCTGCCCCCTGATCACAAGACAGCGTTCAGCCCCCTGACAGAGCCTCCGGACTTCGCTGCGGTCGGCATCTTCTGGCAGGACGGGGTGGCCAACACTGCGGCCTTCTATTTCCTGAACCAGGGCCTGATCATGAGATTCCTGGCCGTCAGGTCCGAGGCCGACGGCAGGCGGGCGGTCTTTACGGTCGTGCTTTTGCTGATGCCGCTGACCGCCTTCGCGGTATCCAACGCGGGCTGGCTGGGAACCGCCCTGGTGAAGGTGGGGCTGATTCAGGACCTGCAACCCAGGGACGTATTCATCAGGGTGACCCAATTCCTGTGCAATCCCGGGATATTCGGGTTCATCATCGCCGCGCTGATCGCCGCCCTGATGTCCACGGTCGACGCCCTGATCAACGCGGTCAGCGCCATCGTGGTAAACGACGTCTGGCGGCCCTACATTCGCCCCAAGGCCCCTGACCGCCACTACCTCAAGGTGGCCCGCTATGCGTCCATCCTGGCCTCCATCGTGGGTCTGGCCCTGGTCCCCGTCTATATGCAGTTCGATTCCATCTACTCGGCGCACGCGGCCTTTACCGCGGCCATTACGCCCCCGCTGGTCAGCGTCATTCTGCTTGGTTTCCTGTGGAAGCGCTTCACCGCGCGGGCAGCGGTCGCGACCATGGTCGGGGGCACCATTGCCATTGCCTTCTCGTTCTTTGTGCCCGACGTGATCATCCCATTCGCTCACGGGGTGGCGGCAGGCGGCCTGCACCACCACGCATTCAAGTTCATGAGGGCCCTGTACGGACTGGTGATGAGCGTGGGAATCGGAGTGGCGGTATCCCTGCTGGACCGAAAGGCCCTGGCCCGGGACCTGCGCGGATTGACCGTGTCGCCGCGCGTGGACCTGATGCGTCTGTTCAAGGGCAGTGAGCCCAACCTGCGCAAGGGAAAGCCGGTGTTGGTGACGATAAGACCGGTTGACGAGGAAGGGGTGGTCCGCATGTCCGCCGAGGATGCGGATCGGATGGCCGCAGACCCCGGAGACCACATCTATGTTTCAGACTCAAGGTGGTGGCTGGGCGGGCTCAAGTCGGTCCACGCCGTGATGACCGACGCCGATGGGGGCAAGCCCGGCATGGCCGAGGTGGGCCGGGACCTGCTCAAGCAGGGCCTTCTGGACCCGAAGCGCCCGCTGAGGATCAGCAAGATCCTCTAATCGTGGATTCATCGTCAGCCATGATCAGGAGGCAAAGGGTGCGGGATCTGAAAGGCAAGGTGGTTGTAGTGACTGGGGCCGGATCCGGGCTCGGAAGGTGCCTCGCCCTGGAATTCGCCGGCCACGGCGCCAAGGTCCACGGCGTTGATATAGACGGCGCCCGGGCCGACGCACTCCAACGGGAAGCCCGCGCCTCCGGGCTGTTGTCCGTTTCGGGCCACCAGGTGGATTGTTCGGACGTCGTGGCCGTTGAGGCCCTTGCCGCCGGAATCATGGATGAAGACGGGCGGGTCGATGTGCTGGTAAACAATGCCGGGGTCTGCGTCGGGGGACTGGTCCAGGACATCCCCCTGAAGGACTGGCAATGGATAACCGATGTGAACTGGTGGGCGGCCGTGAACGGAATCAGGGCCTTCCTGCCGGGAATGATTCAAAGGGGGGAAGGGCATGTGGTCAACGTCGCGTCCATGGCGGGCGTTCTGGGCCTCCCTGGGGTCGCTCCCTACTGCGCCACGAAGGCGGCCGTGGTGGCCTTGTCGGAGTCCATGGCCATAGAGGTTGCGTCGGCGGGCGTGGGCGTCACGGTGGTCTGCCCCGGTTCGATCCGGACCCGAGTGATCGAGGACGCCCGCCTGGCGATGCCGGCGGCATGGAAAAACAGACTCGCCGGGCTGATGGACAGATGGTCCCGTTCCCCCGAACGCGTGGCGGCAAGGGTCGTGCGGGCCGTAAGGTCGGGCCGATCCGTCCTGCGCCTCCCCGGTGAACTCTGGCCGCTGTGGATCCTGCGACGCCTGTCCACGCGGGTCTATATTGGCGTGCTTTCCCGGGCGTTCGGCCCTTCCATGAGGACCTGGCGCGCGAAATCCCCAGAATCAGCCGGGAAAGATGCAAAATGAACACGGACCCTGCCGCATCGTGGCTCTTTGAAAAGGCTTCTCTGGGCCCATTGCAGCTTCGCAACCGGATCCTGCGCTCGGGCTGTTTCGAGGGGATGTGCCCGAATGGAGCCCCATCCGAACCCTTGTTGCGCCACCACCGGGATATCGCGGCTGGCGGCGCCGCCCTGACCACGGTGGCCTACTGCGCGGTCAGCGCCGACGGCCGTTCATACTCCACCGAGATGTGGATGCGCCCCGAGATTGTTCCCGACTTGAAAAGACTGGTGGATGCCGTCCACCAGGAGGGTTGCGCGGCCAGCATTCAGATCGGCCACTGCGGGGGTTTTTCGGACCCGCGGGTCATAGGTGGACGCGCCCTGGCGCCCAGCCGGGTATTCTGCGCGTTCCGTCTGTCCTTTCCGATCGAAATGTCCCCCGACGACCTGGAAAGAGTAGCGGCCGACTTCGGTCGCACCACCGCCCTGGCGCGAAAGGCGGGCTTTGACGCCGTGGAGGTACATGCCGGCCACGGCTACCTGCTGAGCCAGTTCCTGACCGCCCACACCAACCGCAGGCAAGACCCCTACGGGGGCAATCTGGAGGCCCGCTGTCGATTCCCGGCCGAGGTCGTGGCCAGGGTTCGGGCCGCCGCCGGACCCGGAATGGCGGTCCTGGTCAAGATGAACGTAAATGACGGATTTCCCGGGGGTCAGACCCCGGCCGACTCCACGGTCGTCGCCGCGCTTTTCGAGGACGCGGGGGCGGACGCCCTTGTCACCAGCGGGGGCTTCACCAGCCGGACTCCTTTTTACATGCTGCGCGGCAAGGTCCCGATCCGCGAGATGGCGAGAAACGAAAAAAATGCGCTCCGCCGCGCCGGCCTTGTCATGTTCGGGCGCATCGCTGTCCGGGAATATCCCTTCTCGCGCACCTTCTTCCTGGACGACGCATCGCCGGTGGCCCGATCCACGCGGATTCCGGTCGCCCTGGTCGGGGGCGTGTGCGACCTTGCGGACGTGAACCGCGCCCGCTCGGCCGGTTTTTCGTTCGTGGTCATGGGACGGGCCCTGATCCGGGATCCGGGCTTCCCTACGCGCCTCGAAAAAGGCGAAACGACCGAATCGGATTGCGACCATTGCAATCGGTGCGTGGCGGCCATGGACGCCGGTGGGGTCTACTGCGTCACGCGGGCCGAGGAGGAGGCCTCAATAGGGGACGAATGCCCTACTGCGTCGTGAACGTGGTCTCGACGTGCAGGGGTTTTCCGCCGCGCAGCAGGTCGATGATCGCCCGGTAGGTGGTCTTGGATTTCAACGGCTTGTAGGCGTACATGGTCACGTTGTTGTCCGCGAAGGACGCGTTTGGGTCCTTCAGCACGTCGTGAAGGTCGTCCGCAAAAGGCGCCAGGAACAGATGTTCGACCGGATCCGTGCCGTTTTCCAGAAGGTGGTGTCCCTGGACCTCGAAACCTATGGGCTTGCCGAACTGGACCGTGATTATGGTTCCCGACGGAAAGCCGCCGGGGGGCTTTTGGGGCTGGGGGCTCTCGTAGCCGTTGAAGGAGCCGGGCACGCCCTTTGCGCCGTCAGGCGGATACACGACAACGGCGTCCTCGGCCACGAATCCCATGCCCACGTCCATGACGTCGGCCTGCTTGTACAGGGGATAGTTGCACGTGCCCCCGCCGATTCCTGAATTACCGTAACCCACTTCCATGGTAGCCGGGTCCAGCAGCGGCAGGCGATGATAGAGGGTCCCGATCCAACCGTCCACGGCGGCCTCGGGATTGTTCACGAACCCGATCACCTCGGCGACGCCGCTGGACGAGTAGCCGAAATGGGAAACCCGATTCCACACGTTGACGCCCGTAAAGCCGCTCCAGTCGGAGTTCTCCTGGTGGACGCTGAGACCAGAGTTCTTGTAGTCCTGGCAGTGATTCACGATGAACTCGGCATGGCTCTGGGCTGCCGCGTTTAGCGCCTCGTGTTCGTCCACGGGCGCCACCGAAGACGCCAGCCGATAGGCGTTCAGTCTGTCCAGAGCGGCTATCTGTTGTTTGGTCGCGTCCGGCGGATAGTGCCATGGTTTGGGCGAGGATACCTCGCTCAGGGGGACCTCGGGCTTGTTCAAGCCATGATCCGACACGAGGTCCGACACTGCGTCATACCCCAGGTCCGGCCACGACGTGGGCTTGGCGGGACCATTGCCGCAGGTACCGTACAAATTACACGGGTCGCTGTGACACCCAGCGACAAGAACCATCATCATGGAACAGGCGACGGCAATGCCCCTGGCGATATTCGTAGTCATTCGAGATCCAGTCATACCAGCAGTTCCTCGCATTTTCGCATGACCCCCCTCCAGCGCATCAATCGTACCGCAGGCGGGCCGATGTTGGCATAGTCCACTTCCGCGTAGGTAAGGCGGTTGGCCGTACCCAGATCGCGCAGGTCCAGGCTGACCGTCTGGACCCAGGTCCCCGTGTTCACATAGACTTTGTTGCGGGGATAACGACGCACCCCGGCTGCGTGCGTATGACCCACGATGAGGGCCGTGATCTCGTCCGCGGACCTCAGCAGACGTGATGCTCGCCTCTCGAGGTTGTTGTAGAACGCGATCTCCTCGCCCAGGATCTGTAGGGTCTTGATGATGTCCATCTGACGCCTGTAAATGGCCTTCAGGCGCGTGGACACGAAGAAACTGGTCATGTTCCACAGGATCTTCAACGTAAACCTCAGGTCGAAAACCAGACTCCACAGGATGAACGACGACAAGGGATGGACAAGATCGATGATTGGGCGTTCGGCCTTGATCGGCGCCAGCACGGTTGAAAAGAACAGGCTGCCCCACGGCATGTTGACGACCCTTCGCCCATCATCAAGCGTCTTGAGCGGGGTCCCTTCCTCGGTCCTGTTGATCTCTTCGAACGTGTGACCATGGGTGATCACCACGCCTCCGGGAAGCCTGTAGAATTCCTGATCGGTCAGAAAGCTCACCCTGTCGTCGGCCCGATCAACACCGATTCGCGCCAGAATGAGGGCCTGCACCCTTTTGAAGGCCACGTCCAGGTCGTGATTGCCCGCTATGTAGGTCAGACGATGCCCCGGCTCCTTCACGAATTCGGCCAGCGCGTCGAAAACGGCTGGATGACCCTTGATGCAGCGTCGTACCTTGTCCAGGGAAACTTCCTCGGTCACTTCCGTGACGAACGCGCCCTTGTAGGGGACCTTCAGCAGGTCCAGGAAATCCCCGTTGATGATGATCTCTACCGGCCGGTCCCTGTATTCCCCGTTCGTGTAGTGTCTGACCAGTTCAGCGAATCGGTCATCCTGGTGAAAGTCCTCATATGGATTCACGCGGCCCCTCATGGTGCCCGTGCCGAGGTGCAGGTCTGAAACGACTACCTTTATTTCCCTGCTTGCGGCCACAACCGCTCCTGATGGCTATAGGACGAAGACCGGGCCCGGACATGGTATCATTCGTGCCCGAGGCTGTACAAAGGGGTCTGACCCCCTGTTTTTCCCTGATTTTCCGGAGGGCGCCTATGAGGCTTTCAAAGACCTTGCAGATTCCCATCATTGCCGGGCGACGCCGAATCATTTTTTCGTGGTTGGCGATCGTGATGATGCTTGTTTGGTCCTGCAAAACCTCGCAATCCAATCTGGAGAAATGGACCAAGGCCCTTGGATCCTGCGATTATGGCGAGACCTGCCGTCAGGCTTTCGAGGCCGTGGGCCACCTGGAGCCGGCCCTGGCCGAGTCCCCCGAAGGAATCGCCGCGAGGATGCAGCGCCTCAAGGTAGAACTGGGCGCGCTGGCCTCTTTCCCACCTGGAATGGATGGATTCCTGGACAAGGCGGGCCTGTCCGGAATCAAGGCTTTCAAGGACATGAAGTCCGAGGCGACCGCGCTGAAGACATCGGCGGAACTGGCAAAAGACTTGGACGAGTCGCTGGAAATCATGGACTTTCTGGGCGCCCCCGACTGCGATGGATTCAAGTCCGTACAGCGGATCATCAAGAACGGGGGGGCCTTTGCGGACACCGCATCCATGGTCGCAGTGAGCGCCCTGGCGCAGATCTTCATCTCGATAGGTCCCGACACGGCCCATATGTACGGAGAGGTTGCGCGTTCCCTGATCGGTTGCACCCTGGCCGGAAGGTCCTCCGCCGCATCGATTCTGGTGGAGGCCAGAAACCTCTTTTACGACCAGGTTGAACAGTGCTCAACGCTCAAGCCCGTCGAGACCGCTTACCGCTCGACATGCGACGAGGCCCGAAAACTGGCAAAGGAGCGGGCCCTGCCCCTGCCCTTCCCCGACATCGGCGCCGGCGACCTCCTGGGAGCCATGCTGCCACGGTCCATTCGGGGCGCCGGCATAAGCGTCACCCCACCCTGGGCCTTGGTCCTCACCGCCGGACGTCTGGGCATCTGGCACCAGACCATCCTGGATGCCGGGGTCCGCAAGAGCGCGGCAGTCGTCGTCAAACCGATGATTGACTTGCGCAAGCCTCATATCGGCGACGACGTTTTCTATGCCGTCCGTCAGGCATTCAAGACCAGAAAGGACTGGGAGTTCAACGGTACCCAGATGTGCCCCGTCATCGTGGACCGCTCCACCACCGCCTCCGAACTGTTCGAGGCCCTGGACGGGCTGTTTTCCGAATCCAAGGCGATTCCCATGATCGCCACCGCCGTGGCTGGACGGGTTTCGCCGACCTTCGTCCCCGTCAATTACAGAATCAGCCGACGTACTCTGGTGGATTCCCTGGGTGCGCGTGCTCCTTTCGGCAAGGATGCCCCAATAGAAGCGACCCTTTCCCCATTTACAGTTGATCTGGACAGACTGGGAACCAGCCGCCACATAGAGATCGGCAATGATTTCAGGGCAAAGGCCCCCGATCTGCGCGCCGTCTACAAGGCTGTACTGGATCTCGTCAAAGACCACGGTTCGCTGCCGCTCAGACTGAAAGTCGGGCCCACCGTACCCACGGGTCTGTTGATGCGCGTCATTCAGACCCTGGCTCTGCGCGTCCCGCCAGCGAATCTGGAAACGGCCAGGACTTTCCAGGCGGCTCTGCCATTGCGGCGGCCTGATGGAAGATTCGACCAACTGATTTCGCTGTTCGTGCTGATGCCCGCTGATTGACCGACTGATTGATCGACTGATTGATCCTGGGAAAGGCCGGGATATAATCCAGTGTCACCGATGGAAGAACATGACCGGCGTACAGAAAGCCATCTGCCCGCAATGTGAGGGCCATGAAGGCGTGGTGGGCGAAATCTGTCCCGAGCCTGTATGCCGGCGAAAGCCATATCACTTGATTCCGGAAAACTGGTATCTGGCGGCGAGGGAGTACGCCAGAAAAAAGAACAGGCCTCTCGACCCCCTGCTGGGCCGGATGCTGGACAAATTCCTGCTGTCGGGGTTACTGGGGGAAGGAGGCATGGGCGCGGTCTACCTGGCGCTCCAGATGCCGCTGTGCCGCGAGGTGGCCCTCAAGCTCATAGCCGGCCTGGAGCTTACCGAATCCTCCGTGGCCCGGTTCGAACGCGAGGCGCGGGCCGTGGCCGCGCTGGACCACCCCAACATTGTCAAGCTGTACGACTACGGCGTCGCCAATCTGGAGTTCCGGATCCCGTACATGGCCCTGGAGTACGTGCGCCATGGCAGGACCCTGAAATCGGCGCTCAAGCGCATCAAGGAAGAGTCCGGCGGCCAGGTCCCGGGCGCCGTCGTGCTGTCGATATTCCGCCAGATACTCCACGCGCTTTCCGCCGCGCACAAGGTAGGCCTGGTCCACCGGGACATGAAGCCCGACAACGTCATGATCGCCGCGGTAGAGGGTAATCCCCACATGGTCAAGGTCCTGGACTTTGGACTGGCAAAGGCCGTGGCCGAGGTGTCGGGATTCGACGGCGACGTGTCACGCACGGGGCAAATACTGGGCACGCCTTATTACATGGCGCCCGAGCAGGCCCCCGGCAAGGGACGAGCCCAGGTGGATTCCAGGGCGGATTTGTACTCCGTGGCAGTCATGTTGTTCGAGATGTTCACCGGCGTCCGTCCTTTCGAGGGTCAGACCCCTCTCGAACTGCTGGCGAAAAAGGTCGACCCCGGTTTCCGTCCACTGGACATGGATGAGGCCGGATGCCTCCCTACGCCGTTGCGAAACGTCCTGGCAAAGGGCATGGCCATCAATCCCGACAACCGATATTCCACCGCGGACGAGATGCTGGCGGACCTGGAAAGGGCAATCACCAAACGAACCCCCACCGTGGTGGGGCCGTTGATCCCTGACGCGGGGTCTTCCCAGGACAAACCGGTTACGCCGCCCAGTCCCACGTCCAACGAGGCCCCGACGAGGTTTCTGGAAAGGCAAGGGCCCACCGAGATGGGTGAAAGGGACGGCGCCCCCTCGATCGACTCGGACATGTTCCCCCCCGAACCCCGCCGCACGCGCATTCCAGTGATCGTGGCGACACTGCTCATCCTGGTCGCGGCGGGCGTGGGCGCATACGTCGGACTTACGCGCTCTCCTGATGCGCCGGCGCCCCGGGAAAAGGTCCCAGTGGCGGTTCCGGAGGACATCGCGCCCGCCCCTGCAAACGTAAAGGACTCCGGCCCTGTTGCCCAGGATGTTGCGCCGGCAATCAAGCCGACCGACCAGGGGCAGCCATCCGCCCCTGATAAGGGCGTGTCCGGCCCCGAAAACGACCTGGGCGTCAGGGTAAAGGTCAAGGCAAAAACGGGAAAGAAACACAAGCCCGTCAAACACAAGACGGTCAAACGCCGCAGGCCCAGGCCCAAGCCGCAGCCCTACTGGCTGGAAAAAACAGAAAAGGCCCAACCCTCAAAGGCCGCGATTGTAAAGCCTCCAACCCGGCCCAGGCTGCAAAAGCCCCCTGAAAAGAGGCCTGAAAAGAAATCCGCCATCCCGATGCTGTAGGCTTTTTTTACCGGCCTCGACTTGCAGTGTACAATTCAGGGCGACAGGGAGATTCAACGATGTCGGCCACTCGTGTATTAGTGTTTCTCTTTACCGTTTCGATTGCTTCGGGGATTTGTACGCCCAAGTCCACTGCGGCGCCCCAGACGGATGGCGCAAGGGCGCAGGAACTGGCCCAGACGGGCGTCAATCTGTTCAAGGAAGGCAAATACCAGGAGGCCCTGGCCCTGTTCCTGGCGTCCTACCACAGGGAAAAGATCGCGGAAGTGGCATGGAACATCGGCCGTTGCTACGAGGAAATGGGCGAACTGGAAAAGGCGCTGGAGTACTTTGCGCAATTCCAGTCCGTGGCCGACGACCTCGCCAAAAAGGCGACTGCATACGCAAAAATCGAGGAACTGCGCAAGCGGATCGATGCCTCGAAAAACAAGCCCCCCGCAAAAAAGCAGGACCACGGCGAACTGGTGGTGACCGCGGAGGGCGATCCTGGAACGGACGTGGCCGTGGTGGTGGACGGAGTCGAGATGCACCGCGGCGCCCTGCCCGCTCGCCTCCTGGTGGAACCCGGGATTCACAAGGTCAGGATCACCGGAGTGGTCGGCTATCTTCCCATTGCCGACAATGTTCGGGTCGAAAGGGACGGTATATCCGTGGTGACGATGAAGCCCGCCCCAACACAAACGGCGTCTCCGCCGGGTTCCGACGGGGCAGAGCCTCGCATGGCCGCGGTCGGGGCGGACCCCAGGTACGGCGATCCGTTCCTCATGCCGACTTCCCGCACCGGTTTCATGTTCGGCATGGAATTGTCCCCGGTCTTCAAGCGCGGCCCCGGGTCCGCCACGGCATTGTGTGGGCCGAACGTCATTTGCGACCCAGGCAGGGTCAGACGCCCCAACGAAACCTGGGCCGGATTTTCGGGCCAGATAGGCATGGGTAAACGGGCGTCGCTTACCCTGGCTGTCGGACGCAGGTCCAGGGTGCCATGGAATCGGATCCACGACCCCTTCCAAAAGGCCGGAATGGAACTCAAGTTCAGGACGTCGGTCGGGCCGAAGTCCTGGAGTTCATTCGTGTTGGACATGGACTGGGCCCACGGGTACAGGCTGGTTTCGACGTACGAAAATCAGGTATTTCCAGCTTTCACCACCAGCACATCCGGAGCCAGCCCGGTACGTTCGTCCCATGCCCTGGCCTTGACCCTGGGTGAGGCCTTCGGCTTCTCCATCGCGGACCTCGCCACCATCGAGTTCTACATCGGCTTCGCCTACGCGGTCCCTGACGTGACCTGGGACTATGGATGGGGAAAGCTGGCGTACATCCACATCCCGGTGGCGAGCCGCGTGAGTTTCCAGGTCGCCCCTGGAGCCCACGTCGGGATCGAGGCCCGATTCCCGATTTCCCTTGGACCGCTGGGCAATCTTTCCAGCAGCGTCAACGCGGACATGGCCCTGACCTATCGCCAGGTCATCGACCATGTCATCGTGGGCTGGGCCGTGTTTTCCGCGGTGAACCACCTGGACGCGTACGGCCGCGAGATAATGGGGTTGATCCTGACGGCTGAATATGCGTTTTAACGCGGCCGGCCCTACTTTTTGACAGGATCCTTTTTGTCCGACGGCTTCGCCTTACCGATGATCACGAACTCGACGCGGCGGTTCTTGGCCTTGCCCTCCTCGGTTGCGTTGTCCGCGATTGGCTTGGACTCGCCGAAGCCCTTGATGGACAGGCGCTTTCTGCTCACGCCCTGCTTCACGAGGAAGTCGCGCACGGCCTTGGCCCGCCTGCGGCTCAGCCTGAGGTTGTAGGCGTCCGTGTTCACGTTGTCCGTGTGGCCGTCCACCCTGATCTTCGTCAATTGCGGGTTGTCCTTGATGACCTTGGCCACGTCCTTCAGCAGACCGAAGGACTCGGGCTTGATCACGGCCTTGTTGGTCTCGAAAAAGACCTTCTGATGGATCTCGATCTTCTTTTCCGTCACCACCACCCTTGGACACCCGTCCAGTTCGGGCACGCCGGGCACCTCGGGGCACTTGTCCTTGGGGTCGGGAATGCCGTCCCCATCCGTGTCGGGGCAGCCGTCGTACTTCTTGGGGCCGGGCCGCTGCGGACACGCGTCCTTGCTGTCGATGATTCCGTCGCCGTCCGTGTCGGGACAGCCGTTCAGCTCTGCAGGGCCGGGCTCGTCGGGACAGGCGTCCACCAGGTCAGCGACACCGTCCCCATCACGGTCGGGGCATCCACCTGTATTTTCCGGGCCTGCCTCCTGCGGGCACAGGTCGTTGGGCTCGCAGATGCCGTCGCCGTCAGGGTCCCTGCAGCACCCCTTTTCCAGGTCGGGCTCGTAGGCCAGGTTCACCGTGGCCCTCACGCTGGGCGAACCGTAGCCGCTCAGCACGCCGCCGCCCGCCGCGGCGATAAAGCGCAGATTGCCCATGTGCAGGCGCACGCCGCCCATCAGGTCCAGGGCGTTGTCTCGCTTGTTGTTGTAAGGACTGACAAGGGACGTGCGGGACTCCAGGGTCCCAATGATTTCCAGCATGTTGCACAGGATGGGCGCTACGATTCCAGCACCCAGCAGTAATTGATGCCCGGATTTGTGCGGGCTGAATTGTCCCACGCCTGGAATGGTGACCGGGGGGAAATCGACAATTGCCACGGTTTTTTTCAATCGCACTCCCATGTTCAGCGCGATCTGCCAGCCCCGCATGGTGAAGTCCGTAATCAGCGTCGTGGTGCCCGTGACGCCGTCATCGCCCGTGAAATTGCGGCCTGTTGCGGTCGGAAACGAGACATCCTGGACCAGACCCATGCCGAAACCGTTCTCTTGTCCGCCCAGGAAGGGGATCTTGAAAAAGCGGGCCTTGGCGCTGAGTCGCAGGTCGCCAACGGCGAATCCGTTCACGCGGTTCATATTGTAGTTGGTGTCGAAGATGCCCTTGGGGGCATCCCCGTTGGTGTTCAGAAACATGGGCAGGTTGAAACCCACGTTGAGCCAGTCCAGGAATGCCACGCTGGCGAAAATGTCCATCACAGTCTGGTTCTTGACCGCCCAATATGAATCGTTGCTGCCCAGCCTTATATCCTCGATCCACAGGGGCTTGCGATTGTATGTGATCCACGCGCCCGCGCCCCAGCCCCACTGTTTCGGCATGTTGGTGGTCACGATGTTCATCAGATCGCCGGGGTGCGGCGAGGGTCTGAAGAAGTACGAGTTGACCTTTGGGTTGTCGGCGCGCGCCTCTCCCGCGGCCATGACGCCCAGTACCAGTACGGCGACGATTCCCGACCATTTACCAAAGCGCTTCATTGTTGGCCCCCTTTCCTTCGGGTAGGAAGCTACGCTGTCGAAAACGTATTTCACCAACCCTGTTCAACGTGGAAGACCCTGTGAAGATACGTCAAGTGCGCCGGCACATCAAGATCCGAAACGACGGAACCCCACGATACCGGCCATAAATGCCAGCAGCAGCAGGGCAAACGGAAGCCCGCCGGCCGAGGGAACCGTGGCGCACCCTCCTCCACCGCCTCCATCCGGTGCTGTGGAGCCTACGATGACCACCGTCAGGGGACCGTCCCTGCCCTGGGCGGGCTCGAACGACACGTTTCCAGCGAACGACAGGTCCCTGGCCTCGAAGTAGTAGCGCAGATCGCCGGCCACAACCAGGTTTCCAGGCACCTCGGCCGAGTAGGTCTGGCCGTCCGCGGCCGCCGACAGGATCAGGAATTCCCATCCCGCGCCCTCAACCTGATACCACAGCTTGACCTCCGCGACGCCGCTGGGATCGGTTACCCGGGCACTGAACACAATTGCCTTGCCGGCCTCCAGGCTCCCACCGAAAGGCGTGTGCTCGATGGTCGGCCCTTCCGTATCGGAAGGTATCACGGCGTTAACCGTAAACACGGCCGGAGTGTCCGGCGCGCCTTCAGGCCTGATCGTCATGTTCGCGTTCGTCGAACCGTCCGTGGCCGTTACATAGAATTCCATCGAAGGAGGCACGACCGCATCACCGGGAATCTCACCGACGTAGGTGTCGGCCTGTCCGCCGGCGGCCA
>JAADHL010000196.1 GCA_013151875.1 Deltaproteobacteria bacterium | reverse complement strand
GCGACAGTCGGAATTTCATTCCGAAAGGCATCGAGCAGGGGCTTCGCGTGCGTTTCCAGCCTCTTGAACGCCTGGGTATCGAGGCGTTCGGCGGCATGGTCATCGACAGCTCCAACGGGGATTACAGAGGCGCTGCCGGCTCAATCGAGATCATTGGGAGGGTCCTGCAACAGGAACGACACTACATCAACATGGACCTCGGCGCCGGTTACATATACGACTACCGAGGCGATCACGTCCCCCGCGTCCGTCTGACTCTGGGGCGCAGCTTCGACGCGCTGGACATCAGCCTCAGCGGACTGGTGGAGATCCCGGTGGGCAGCGCGGGGAGGGACGAGGTCGATGTAATGACCTCCTTTGCCCTGTCATACGGGTTCTTCGATTGGTACCGCCTGGGTCTGGAGATAGCAGGCGAGGACCTGGAGGGGTTTTTCGATCCGGATGAGGCCGAGGGTGGCGCAAAGCTGCTGTTCGGCCCGACCATGAGCTTTGACCTGCCGGCCGACTTCTATCTGAAGTTCAACGCGGCCGCCGTATATGCCCACACATCCAATCAAACCGTTCAACCCGGCTCATCCAAACCAGATACCTGGGGATTCATGGGCCGCCTTGTCTTGGGATGGGTCTGGCGCTGACGGCCTATTTCCAGACCGCGCCGATCCTGTCCAAACGGATCCGCCCGTTTGGGGTGGAAGACCAGATGATCATGCCTGGGATGCCGAGGATGGAATCAGTGGAAACGGCGCCGACAGCCCTCGAATCGGTTGACTGGGCCGTGGATCGGTTGTCGCACAGCAGGAACACGCTCCCTTTGGGGACCTCATGGCTCGACGGCGCCATGACGACCCCTGAGCTGAAAAAGAACATATGCCCCACACCTCCCAGGACCTCCCGATAGACGCGTAGAGACCTGGTCTCTTCGGGCAGCGGGTCTTCACCCTCGGGCATCCTGACCGTGCCGAGCGCCTCTGATTCGACCACGGCGTCGTTGATCTTCAGGGTAGGGCCGGATAGGTCGATCCGGTCGCCCTGCATGCCGGCGACACGCGCAATCATCACATGACCGTCGTCCGTTTGCGCCGCCACCAACTCACCTGGTTTCGGCGGGTCCTTTGATGGTTCAGTCCTTCGCATCAGCACGACCTCGCCGGGTACAAGCCCGGGGTACTCGCACAGGTCCGCCACTCTCAACGCAGTGCACCATGGCCGGATTATCAGGCCGGAGCACGCCGCCAGCAGGGCCGCGAACACCACCGCTCCCTTGAAAGCGCGCATGGGCAGAATGCCGTTGTCGAGCCCCTGGGGCGCCATGGCCAGGAGGGCCTCAATCGCCGCGTACAGCGCGCCCAGGACCATGAGCCCGCGCAAGGGGTGCAGGCCCAACAGGCATATTGACGAGGCTACCGACACGATCGCCAGGGCCCAGCCCACGATCGCCGCCCAGCCGATCCCAGCGCGCCCAGTAAGCAGCATGCCCAGGCCCGGAATAAGGATGTCGCACAGCCGCCCCGCGACTGCGAACGGGATCCGGCGTCCAGCCCTCCGTTCAGACTCAGTCGTGGCCATGAGCACCATCCCCCGCCGAATCGGCGGCGCACAAATCGGCCAGGACGCAGTCCGAACACAGGGGCCTTGCGCGGCACACCAGCTTGCCGTGGATAACGATCTGCGCGTGGTAATCGTTGTACAGGTCCACGTCACGCCTCAGAGTTTTCTGGAAGAAGGCGCGTATCTCGTCGTAATCGGCCCGTGGGTCCAGGACCCCCAAGCGACCGAAGATGCGCCGCGTGTACGCGTCCACCACGAAGGACGGTTTTTCCAGGGCGTACAGGAGGATGGAGTCGGCCGTCTCTTTTCCGACGCCGTGGACCGCCAGGAGGCGGCGTCTGGCATCGTCCAGGTCCAGAAGCCCAAGGGCGGGCACGTCCCCGGCGACCTCGTCGATAAGAAACGAAACGACCGCTTTCAGCCTGCGGGCCTTTACGTTGAAGTACCCGGCCGGACGGATCAGGGCGGCCAGCGCGTCGTGATCCATGTCCATGATGGTCCACGGGTCCAGCGCCCCGGCGTCCTTCAAGGCGGCTATGGCCTTTTCTACGTTGGTCCAGGCCGTGTTCTGGGTGAGCACCGCGCCCACGACCACCTCGAACGGGGTCTCGCCCGGCCACCATCCCTGGCGGCCCCTGCTGCCTTCGAGGCGGCGGTATATCTCAGCCGGTAGCCGGTCTGAGGCGTCGGTGTCGGTCGTCAGTCTTTCTTTACGGGTTTTTTTCGGCAATCGTGTATCAATCCCTTGACAAGTTCATCGATGATGCGGGCCACGCGCCCCGAGGAGGCGGTCATGGACAGGGTCAGACCCCTGCCGCCCGTTTTCAGTTCGAAATCCCCTTCAGACCAGGCCAGCACCCGGCCCAACGTGGAAGACAGCAGGGCCCGAGGCACCCTTTCCGGAACCCAGTGATCCCTGACCGAGGCCATCCAGCGGTCGAGAGCGGTGTCCCGCCCTCCCCGGCCGCCATGAATTCCAGTTCCACACGGAACAGCCCGGACGGTTCGGCAATCACCAGGGCGTTCAGACCGGACGCGCCGCCCGGTCCCATTCCAAAGGGGGTGACCTTTCCCAGGCATTCGGCCCGCACCTTGAGCGCGACCGGCCCTTTGGTCATGTCCCCGACCCGGGATGATTCGGGGGAGTCGACGGGCCGCTTGTTTTCCGCGGTCGGGGCCTGCCACTCACCAGCAAGGACGCACAGTCCCCCGTCGCCCGCCCGCCTGCCCGCGCACTTGTATCCGCCGCCCCAAGCCAGCCATGCCGGGGGGCCGCCTTTCCCCACCATGAACACGGATTCAGGGAGGTTGTCGGCATCCAGAACCGCTTTCGGGACACCGGCCGCGCCCAGCACGGACCTGCCGATCGACGACGCGGGATTGGCCCTCATGATGAACTGGGCATCGGTGGAGGCAGCGGACATGATGTCCGGCGATTCGTCCTGGTGGTTCCAAAGGTATGATGCCGTCACAATCAGCGCGGCGAACACCAGCACGATGGTCGTCGCCACCACTGTCGGCAGAACCCGGGAGGGGCCGTCCCTCCTCAGCAGCCCCGCCACCCACGAAAAAGCCACCCCAACGAAATACAGCAGGCATATCGGCACCGCCATGAGGGCCTGGGAAAGGGGGTCCGGCGGCGTGAACAGTGCGCCCAGCAGGAACGACAACACCACGAAATAGCGGCTGAACCGAAGCAGTTTGACGTGATCGACAACGCCCAACAGGGAAAGAAAGAACATCAGCAGGGGCAACTGGAACAGCAGTCCGAATACCAGGGGAAACAGGGTGGTGAATCCGAAAGTCTTTTCCACCGTGGGCAAAAGGGTGATGTCTCCCGACCCGATCGTGAAGCCCACCAGGAAATCAACCACCATCGGCAGGAAAACGAAATAACAAAAGACCACCCCCAGGACGAAGAAGGCGGAAATCAGGATTACGATGGGAAGCACGTACCGTTTTTCGCGCGAGTACAGTCCTGGCGCCACGAATGCCCACAGTTGGTAAAAGATGTACGGCGCCGCCAGGATTATCGCCGCGACCAGCGAGACTTGAATATAGACCGTTATCGTTTCGGTCACCTGCAGGGCCTGCAGGGCGTAAATCCCGTGTGCGCGAAGGGCCTGCATGACCGGTCTGGCAATTATTCGGAACAGTCTGTCATGAAACGCGTACGCCACGAAAAAGAGGACGGCCACCGCCAACAGGGACCTCAGGAGCCTGGACCGAAGTTCCCCAAGGTGATCGGTGAAGGACATTGGCCGGTCTTCCATGGGTCGGGCGCTCGTTCGAGGCAGATGGATTATACGCCTTCTTCCGGCTTTTCCGGGGGCGGCGCAGCGGTCTGTGGCTTGGGTTCGGGAGCGGCGGGTTCAGCGGCTTCGCCCCGAGGCGCGGGGATCTCGGTCTGATTGACCGCCTTTTTGGGCGGCGGGTCCTCATCAAGGCTGTTCACGGCCCTGCGGAAGTCCCTGATGCCCCGACCCAGAGATTTGGCTATCTGAGGCAGCTTGGCCGGACCCAGAACCAGGAGCGCCACGCCCAGGATTACCAGGATTTCCGTCCACCCGAGTCCGAACATCAACTCACCCCGCAGGTTTGCAATGTACCGAAATCACGATAACAAAAGGCGGATTTCGTGTCAAAGAAGCATTGTCGCGGTTCGGACGGTGAAACGCCGGCAGGGTGGGCGTCGATATTACTGCAAAGGAGGCATCGATGAAAAGCGTGCTGGTTGCGACATTAGGACGGAAAACGATGGTGCAGTGGATCGGTCGGGGACCCAGTGAGGTGCAGTGGGCCGCCGGCATACGGGCGAAAGCCACCATGGACGGCGTGTCCCTGGAAGGCGTGAAGCGGGACGGCGCGGTCCCCGCCTCTATCGGATACGGCCGCGCGTTCCCCCTGGGGGGGCTGCCGACCAGTTGCCATGAGGCCGTCCGGCAGGAAAACGGCGTAGCGGCAATCAAACTGGGGGATCGCATGGTGGCCGTTTCCGAGGCCATGGCCCGGGTCTTTCACCTGCTTGCCTTGTACGCGCCGACCCCTGAGCCCGTGCTGCTGCTGGGGGAATCTGGAACCGGAAAGGAACTGGCCGCCAGGGCCATCCACGACCTAGGCAGGGGACCAAAGGCCCCGTTCGTGGTGGTGAACATGGCCGCGATCCCCGCCGATCTGGCCGAGGCGGAACTGTTCGGCTGGGTCAGAGGGGCCTTCACCGGGGCTGCCGGCTCGCGCGCGGGCGCCTTCGAGGCCGCTGGGGAAGGGACCCTCTTCCTGGACGAAATCGGAGACGCCAGTCCATCGATCCAGGCCAAGATCCTGAGGGCCGTGGAATCCGGTTCGGTGACGCGGATCGGGTCCGACAAACCGGCCAAAGTACGGGCCCGGATAGTGGCGGCCACCAATCACGACCTGTCCCTGGACGTACGGGAGGGTCGGTTCAGGCTGGACCTGCTGCAACGCCTGTCCTGCCTGGTATTGAGCCTGCCCCCTTTGAGGGATCGCAGGGAGGACATTCCAGTAATAGCGGCGAGTTTCTGTGGGGAACTGCCCGGGACGCCGAGGCTTTCGCCCGGGGCATCGGCCCTGATCATGGAAAACGCCTGGCCCGGGAACGCCAGGGAACTGCGCAACGTGATCCGGCGGGCATCGGTGTTCACTCTGGGCCACAA
Organism: Deltaproteobacteria bacterium; assembly: GCA_013151875.1. GTDB lineage: Bacteria > Myxococcota_A > UBA9042 > DTJE01 > DTJE01 > JADDHL01. The sequence continues at coordinate 8,344 of JAADHL010000196.1, read as the reverse complement.
TCTGACGCAAGCGGTTGTGGCTCAGTCGCTGTCGGCGGCGCCTTTCCCATTGAAGGCCGCCGTGGACTTCCCCACCCTGCCCGCCAGGGTCACAAGGGGGCATCAGATAGCCATGAGCGGGTTGCCCAGGTCCACGTTTTACTATCGCCTGAAGAGGGGCAGAATAGCGGCGGCATGAAAATGCAAGGCCCCATAAAGCACGGTCTTTGGAATACGAGACGACCGGCGCAGGTGCGCCGGGCGTGGACGTCAACCCGCGAAGAAAACAATCACTCCACCGCGACCACAGTGGTCTTCGCGGGCGACAATGTTGCCCTGGTGGTGCGCGTCGGCCCACCCTTGACCGATACGGCCACCGTCACTTCCAGAGGCCCTGGCTGCCTCATGGGCACCTTGAGCAGACGATTAGTGCCGCCCCTGGGGACGCCGTTCACCAGCACGCGCCCACCCGCGGGTCCGTTTACCATCAGGGACGCGTCCTTATACGCGATCGAATAGCGCAGGGGCGCCTTGAGCGGATTGGCCGGGTCCAGGTTGAACGTGTATTCGACCGAACGGCAGATATCGCACCGAGGGTGTGTCAGCCTGACCTTGCGTCGACCGGCGGGCAGCATGATCCGGCCGGTCGTGCCGAATCCCTTGAACACGCCGTCTACCTCTATGCGCACCGCGGGAGGGTTGGCCTGAATCACGACGGGCAGCAGTTCACGTCCCTTTCTGGCGGCCGCTTCCGGCCTGGATCGCCTGGTGGCGACCGTATGTCGCGTTTTTGTGGATTCGATCCTTTCCAGCGGACGACGCGGGGTCCCGCCCGGCTTCAGTGAGGGCCCAACGGGCGCCGGCGGTTCCCCCAGACCGGCCCGGGCCGCCTCCTGGGTGTTCTGATTCGTCCATTGTTTAAAGGCGTCCGGAACAAACTTGTAGGCCGCCAGCGAAGTGCCCAGAACAAGGCCGACAGCGACGGCCATCATGACGGTCGTCTTCGACAATGCCTTCCGGCGTGCGGCTCTGCGGGCCTTGTCAAGACATTTCTTCGCATCCTCGTTGTCCGGATCAGCGGCCAGGATCACGTCGAGTTCACGGATGGTGAGTGCAAACGAACCGTCACGCATGAAGCGGTCCGCCCTGTTCAGGCGACCGGCCACGACCCTTTTCCCGACCGACGCCGAATGACCCTCAGGGTCGGCGAAGAACCGCTTCAGCTCTACCGAATCCGCTTCCAGGCCCAGTGAAGAGGTGATTTCCCCGATGTCCTCGACGACTTCTCCCGCCGTCTGATATCTGTTCGCCGGGGATCGGGCCATCATCTTCAATAGAATGAGATACAGGTCGTCCGGAAAACTACGGGTGATGGCTCGAATGTCCGGTACTCTGGCCTCGGCTATCGCTCTCAGCAGGCCGGACGCCGTATCCGAAATGAAGGGCATGCGGCCGGTCACCGCCATGAAGAAAAGGGTGCCCAGCGAGAAGATGTCGGTCCTTCCGTCCAGGGCCTTGCCGTCCACCTGTTCCGGCGACATGTGGGCTGGGGAACCGATGATTGCCCCCGTCATGGTCAGGTGCTCCATGTCGGTCACATGGGCGATCCCGAAATCCATGAGCTTGAGGACGCCGTCCGAGCGGACCATGATGTTTTCGGGTTTGATGTCTCGATGAATTACGCCGTGGTCATGGGCGTGCTGAAGCGCCCTGCCGATGGCCATGACCAGCAGTGCGCCGATTTCGGGCAGGAACGTGTCGTTGTGCTCCATGAAGGCCGCCAGGGTGTCGCCTGGAACGAATTCCTGGATGATGAACGACCGCTCGCAGTCCTCATCGGAAAAATCGTAGACTTCGACCACGTTGGGATGGCGCAGTTTCGCGATGACACGCGCCTCCCTGGCGAATCTGGCCCTGGCCTCCGGCTTCTGGGACAGGTGGGGGTGCAGCACCTTGATTGCGACCGGCCTGTGCAGCACGTGGTCCGTACCGCGGTAGACCACGGCCATGCCGCCCCGGCCCACCTCGCTCACGACCTCATATCTGTCCAGATAGGTCTCGGCCATATACGCGCCTCAACGCCTCCCGCCATCTTCCCGGCGAGAATACCAGCCTTGTATGAAACCGTCACTTGAGCGTAGGGAACAATCCGGGCTAGAATGGTGTTGGAAACTTGAACAGCGAGGTGGACATGGCGGACAACGCGGCCCTGTCGGGCAAGGATGAGCGGAAAGAGCGCCTCGACGAACTGCGGCGTGAACACAGGGACCTTGATTCACGAATCACGGCCCTGACCTCTCATCCCTATCTCACTCCCCAGGACCAGATTGAAGTGGCCAGCCTGAAAAAACTGAAGCTCAAGAAGAAGGATCAGATCCTGAAACTGTCCTCCGAACTGGGCGCGAGCGCCTGAGCCCGAAGGGCGGAACCGGATCCGGAAATGTCAAAAACAGCTTGACAAGACCGGGGGTGTTTGGCACAAAAAAACTGCTTTCCAGGCAGGGCAATTTATCGAGTCGCATAGGGGTGATTCGGTGTATTGTCCGTTGGTGTTTTTCTCTTTGTCCTGGGGGATACGAAATGACCAAGGCCGATTTGATTGAATCCGTACGCAACGCCAAGGGAGTGGACCTGACGAAAAAGGAAACCGAGGTCATCATCGGCGCCGTTTTCGATGCGGTTCGCGTCGCAATCAAGAAGGACAAGAGGTTCTCGTTTCCGGGGTTCGGCACATTCACCGTCCGCAGCCGCAAGGCACGCAAGGGCGTCGATCCCAGGAATCAGGCCCCGATTACCATCAAGGCGTCCAAGACAGTGGGTTTCAAGCCCGCTCCCAAGCTGAAGAGCATCCTTTAGTACGCCAGTGGAAGGCATCGAAGGAGTCCTCGCCGACGGGAACGTCCGTGTCGTCGCGGTCGTCGGTAGTTCCAAGAATACCGGCAAGACCACCACCATGAATCGGATCCTGGCTGGCCTGCCCGGGGACAAGGGGCCTTATGGGGTCCTGTCCATCGGGATAGACGGCGAGGAAACCGACTTCTGGCTCCGGATAGACAAGCCACGCATTTACGTCACACCAGGAACATTGATAGCCACGGGCAAGAAGGCATTGACGGGAGGAACTGCCAGCGTCAGTGTGATCGATGTCCTGGGTGCGCCGACGCCCATGGGCGAACTGGCGCTTTGCAGGGTCGAGAAGGCCGGCGCCGTGCTGCTTTGCGGGGTCCGCCACAAGGCCGATCTGGATGTCGCTGTACGGGGTCTGCTGGCGCACGGCGCGGTCAAGGTGCTGGTGGACGGTTCATACCAGAGACTGGCAGCGGCGGATCCGACCATATCCCAGGGGGTGATCCTGGCCACCGGCGCCGTGGTCGGCGACACCATCCAGGAAGTGGCTTCGCGTACCCGGGAAATACTTGATCGACTCCTGTTGCCTGAATTCGAGGATAAATCCGTCCTCGATCTGATGGAGTCCGCCATCCGTCATGGGGCGCCCGCGTTGAGCGCCGCTGACGGCGGGATTACCTTTCTGAAGGACGCCGGCGACCCGGTGGCGCCTCCCGAAACCCCCGGTGGTGGGACGTCGCGAGGCCCGATGATCGCGTTCCCCGGCGCGATCACCGATGAATGGCTCAGGTCGGTTTCGAGGCTCGGTCCGGGCACGCACGTGATATCCTCTGATCCGACCCGCCTGTTCGCGTCACCGGAGTCCCTTGCCGGTTTCCGATCAATGGGCGGGAGGCTGACCGTGATCCGGGGAATCCGCCTGCTGGCGGTCACCGTCAATCCGTTCAGCGTGACCGGGGCGTCGTTGCCGGGGCCCGAACTGCTGGAGGCCGTCAGGGCGGTCGCGCCCGGCGTGCCTGTGTTCATGTTCGAGGGCGTGCAATGAAACCGAAGCTGGCGCTCGATGAGCGGATCGTGGCAAGGTGCCGCGAGGCCGCAGCCGCGATATCCGACTCGGTCCTGGAATTCACGGACAACAGAACCACCGTCTCGATCGAGCGGGCCACGTTGAGGATGCTGGGGGTCAACGGCGCGGCCCCGGACGGCACGCCCCTGGCAAATCGGGTAATCGAAGCGGCTGTCCGCCAGGACCTGGTTGATGGGGGAATCTGCCTTCCGTTCGGTCGGGCGATGAGGAGAAGCGGCCTCGATGCCCACGGCACAGCGGCCCTTATCGCCGGGGGGGAAGCCGAACTTCCGGCCCACGACGACGATGACGACGCGGTGCGTGAATCGGTTGCGGCGCTGTCCCGGACCGCGGTCGAAGGCATCGTCGAGGTGGCCCGGACGCGCGATGCGTTCATCCAGCGATTGGGCGATGGGGAGAGGCCCCTTCTGTACGTGATCGTTGCCTCGGGCGATATCCACGAGGACACCGTGCAGGCGCGCGTGGCCGCCCTGGCCGGGGCTCAGGTGATCGCGGTGATCCGGCATACCGCTCAGAGCCTGCTCGACTACGTGCCCGAAGGGGCCAACACCGGTGGGTTCGGCGGCACCTACGCCTCGCAGGACAATTTCCGGATCATGCGCGAGGCCCTGGATGATGTGTCCGAGGAGGTGGGGCGCTACGTCCGTCTGTGCAATTACGCCAGCGGTCTGTGCATGCCGGAGATGTCCGTTCTGGGCGCCGTGGAACGCCTGGACATGATGCTCAACGACGCCCTGTACGGGGTGCTTTTCCGCGACATCAACATGCAGAGGACGCTGACGGACCAGGCCTTTTCACGGCTCGTGTCGGCCGTGGGCGGGATCATCATCAATACCGGCGAGGACAACTATCTGACCACCGCGGACCCCCTGGAGGCGGCGCACACCGTGCTGGCGTCCCAGTTCATCAACGAGTCCCTGGCCCTCAGGTGCGGCCTGGAGCCTGGGCAGATCGGCCTTGGTCATGCCATGGAAATGGACCCCCTGAAGGAGGACATGCTGGTCCTGGAGATCGCCCAGGCGCAGATGGCCCGCGAGATCTTTCCAAAATCGCCGATCAAATACATGCCCCCCACCAAGCACATGACGGGCAATATCTTTCGCGGCCATGTCCAGGACGCATTGTTCGCGCTGGCCAGTGTAATGACTGGTCAGGGAATCCATCTGCTCGGCATGATGACCGAGGCCATGCACACTCCCCATATCCACGACCGTTACCTTGCCCTGGAGTCCACGCGCATGGTGATGAACGCCGCGCGCCACCTGTCGGACGAGATCGAATTTCGTGACGATGGCATCATGCGGAAAAGGGCCGCCATGGTCCTGGACCAGGCCCTCGAAATGCTGGAATCAATTGGTGAAAGGGGCCTGTTCAGGGCGCTTGAAGACGGCATGTTCGCGGACGTGTCGCGTTCTTTCGAAGGAGGACGCGGCCTTGACGGCGTGTTCATCAGGTCCGACGACTATTGGAACCCGGTCGAAGACCTGCTGAAAATCGCGGTGAAGTCATGAAGGACGACATGGATCAGGAAAGCGGGCGCGGCGATGATCCAGGCCGGGTGCGCCCCTATGGAGACACGCTGAACGACGGGGCCGTCCAGGTCTCGTTTACGCTGCCGGCGCCTCTGAGCGACGAAGCCAGGGAGGGCGCCAGGCGTCTGGCCGGCAAGATGGGCCTCAAGGACGTCACGATCTATCACGCAGCCGACATGGGCGCCGGATTTTCCTATTACATTCTGTATGGGAGGTGCACGCACTTCGTTGACATGGGTCGGATTGTGGTGCCGAAGATCACGACCAGGACCATGACCTTTTCGCAGATCAATGATTTCGTGTTGCAGGGAGGCGGCCGTCGGATCAGAGTCATAGGCGCGTGCACGGGCAGCGACGCGCACACGGTGGGAATCGACGCAATCATGAACATGAAGGGATTCGCCGGCAATTACGGCCTGGAGCGCTACAGGGCGTTCAGGACCCTCAACCTCGGAAGCCAGATTTCCAACGACCGGCTGCTGGCCGAGGCGCTTGCGTTCAAAGCGGACGTCATACTGGTTTCGCAGGTGGTTACGCAGAAGGATATCCACCTGGGCAACCTGGCGGAACTGGTGGACATGGTTGAGGCCCAGGGCATCCGCGAACGCGTGCTCATGGTCTGCGGCGGTCCTCGCGTCAGCCATGAAGTCGCCCTGGAGCTGGGTTTCGACGCCGGATTCGGGTCAGGCACCTCACCGTTGGACGTGGCCTCCTTCATCGCACAAGAGGCCGTGAGCAGGGGCCTGATCGCAAAGGACGCGTCATGAATGAGGAATGGAAGGTCCAGTTTCCGGTCAATTTCGGCTATCTGCCGTTGGAGTCGTGCCGTTACGACGGCTCGCGGGTTGCCATTCTGCCGGTGCCTTACGACAGTACGGCGTCCTTCCGCACGGGTGCGCGCGAGGGCCCTCAGGCAATACTGCGCGCATCGGAATCCATCGAAGTGTTCGACCACGAAACGGGCACGGACCTGGTCAAGGTAGGCGTGGCCACCCTGCCGCCCCCTATCCTGGACCGGGGCAACCCAGAGCACATGGTGGACGAGGTTGCGGCCAAGGTCCGCAGGATCTCGGGCGACGGCAAGTTCCCGGTGCTGCTGGGCGGCGAGCACACGGTGACCCTGGGGGCAATCAGGGCGCTCGCGACCGACGAGACACCTTTCACGATACTGCAGGTGGACGCCCATCTGGGCCTGCGCGACTCGTTCGACGGCACGCGTCACTGCCACGCGTGCGTCATGAGGAGGATCATCGAGTCCTTCCCATCCTGCCGGCTGGTGCAGGTCGCGACCCGCAGCGTCAGCGCCCAAGAGGCCGCGTACCTGGAGGAAACGGACATACACCCGTTTTACATGGAGCGGGTCCGCGCCCTTGGTCCGGGCTTTATCGACAAGGTGATGCAAGACCTGGGCGAGAGCGTCTATCTCACGCTGGATCTCGACGGGTTGGATCCCGCGTGGATGCCCGCGGTCGGCAACCCCGAGCCCGGCGGCCTCGGATACTATGAATTGATGGGCCTGCTTCGCTCGTTGTGTTCGCATAAACGCGTCCTGGGCGCGGATATCGTTGGCCTCAACCCGATTCCCGGGGAGTTCCGTTCCGAGGCGGCTGTCGCCAAGATCCTGCTCAAGCTCATTGCGTGGTTGTTCAGGGAGTGAGCCTGTCCGGGTCCAGGGGCCTGGTCATTACCGGGACCGGACGACTGGAAGGACAAAAAAGCCTTGACACGCCGTGCCTGCAAACAATAACATGACCTAACAAGACCAATAGGGTCTTGAATGTCATGTTACTAGGATTGGAGGGTGATCCCATGAGATTCACGTATTCCATTCCCGAAATCCTCGATTTTCGCGACGATTTCTATTGCCGTCCCAGGCGCAAGCACCTGCCGCTGGAAAAATGCCTGGACGATTTCATGGAGTCGAATGCCTTTGAAAAACGCCGCTCAGCCTGTTTTCGCTGCCCTCAGGGGCGGAGGAACAGGGAAAATTTCTCGGAAGGCAACGACGACTGAAAACCCTGAGCCGGACTACATTGCTTTTTGAACAGTGGTCACGCTGGCGCAGATCGGGCCGCCGATGTTGAACGACGCGGCATAGGCCGGGGCCTTTACCTGCAGCTCGGCGGGCGCCTTGCCGGTCAACTGCCAGTAGTTCCATCCAACCATGGCGATTCCCGTGGCGCTGATGGGATGACCTTTCGCTATGAGGCCGCCTGAAGTGTTCAGGGGCAGCGCCCCGCCTCCGATAGACGCCTTGCCCTCCACAAAATACCTGACGCCCTGCCCGGGCGGGACCTTGCCCAGAATCTCGGCCGAAATGGCCCCCATGATCCCGAAGCAGTCATGGACCTCCGCCACGCTGATGTCATCGACCTTGACACCGGCCATTTCATAGGCCCCGTTCATCGCGCGATACGCGCCGGCGGGTCTGAGGACATCCCTGCCCTTGGTGGACAGCGGGTCCGTCGCCTGCCCGTAACCCACTAGTTCGGTAACGTTTTCCATACCAATGCCCAGTTTCTTCAGACCATCCTCGGTGACCAGCAGGATGGCGGCGTATCCATCGCTTATCTGAGAACATTCGAATGTCTTCAGGGGAAGCCCCTCAGCGATGTAACGATTGGGACCGCCCAGGGTCATGACCTTTTCCACGGTCATCCCGACGCCCCTCATCTGGGCCATCGGGTTGTGCGCGGCATGGTCATAGAAGGTGACGGGCACATGGGCCAGCTCTTCCTCCGTCACGCCCCATTCCTTCATGTATCGATCCATGACCTCGGCAAAAATGTGCGGGAACACGAACAGCTTGCCCGGGCGGTCATCGGGGTGGGAGGCGGTTCCCAGAACCCTGCCGATCAGCTTGCCGTCCGCCTTGCCGTCGTCGTCACGCATCTTTTCG